>JAJAZH010000406.1 GCA_026785815.1 Ramlibacter sp.
CTGATCGGTCGGGCCCAGAGCGCCGCGCAGTGGCCGACCAAAGCGGTGCGCTTCCTGGTGCCGTTCGCTCCCGGCGGCACGTCGGAGATCGTGGCCCGGTCGGTGGCCGCCGAGATGAGCAAGCAGCTCGGGCAATCGGTCTATGTCGAGAACAAGCCCGGCGGCGCCGGGACCGTGGCGATGCAGGAAGCAGCGCATGCCGCGCCCGACGGACACACCATCATCCTGGGCCACGTCGGCACGCTGGCGGTGAACCCGTACATGCTGAGCAACCAGACCTACGACGTCAACAAGGACTTCATCCCGGTCACGCTGCTGGCCAAGGTGCCGAACGTGTTCGTCATCCATCCCGACGTGCCGGCAAAAAACTTCCGCGAGTTCGTCGCCTACGCCAAGGCCAACCCGGGCAAGCTCAACTACGGCTCGGCCGGCAACGCCAGCGCCGGTCACCTGGCGATGGAATACCTCAAGCTGGTCACCGGGATGTATATCACCCACATTCCGTACCGTGGCACCGGCCCGCAACTGACCGACCTGCTGGCTGGCCGCACCCAGGCCTCTTCGGCCGGGATGCCGGCGCTGGGAGCGCACATCCGCTCCGGCAAGCTGCGTGCCATTGCCGTCGGGACGCAGCAGCGCATCGCGGCGTTGCCCGACGTGCCGACCGTGGCCGAGATGGGCTTCAAGGACTTCGAGACCTCGCAGTGGTACGGCATCCTGGCGCCGGCCGGCACGCCGCCGGACATCGTGCGCAGGCTGCGCGAGGAAGCGGCCAGGGCGCTGCGGTCCAGCGCGGTGACCGAGCGCTTCGCCACCGACAACGCGGTCGGCGGCGGCGGTCCGCCGGCCGAGTTCGCCGCCTTCATCGGCCGCGAGCAGGCGATCTGGAAAGAGATCGTCCGCAAGGCCCAGATCAAGGCCGACTGAGCGGCCCGTCGGCCTGATAGACGGACGGGTCGGTGTAGACCAGCGCCAGCGGGTAGCGGCGACCGGCCAGGTAATCCTCCACGCAGCGCAGCAGCAGCGGGCTGCGATGGCGCTCAGTGGTGGCGCGGATTTCAGCGGCCGTCATCCACAGAGTCCGCACGATGCCGGTGTCGAGCGAGCGGTCCGGGTCGGCCGCGCCGAAGTCACCGCAAAACGCAAAGCGCAGGTAGGTGAGGTCTTCGCCGTCGGCGCGCTCCTGGCGCGACAGGTAGACGCCGCCCAGCGCCGTTGGCGGGAAGCCATGCGCGGTTTCTTCCAGTGTCTCGCGGACACAGCCCGCGACCGGCGACTCGCCGGGATCGAGGTGTCCGGCCGGGTTGTTCAGCCGCAGCCCGTCCGAGGTCACCTCTTCGACCAGCAGGAAGCGGCCGTGCTGCTCGATGATGGCGGCGACGGTGACACGGAGCTGGAAGTGTTCGCGCATCCTGCATTATTGCAATGGCCGCACGCGCTGCGACACAATGCGCTCACCCCCCCGCCGTCACCCATTCCCCCCTCCCCAATGCACCTTTCCTTGCGACTGCTTCGCCACGCCAGCCTGGCCGCCTGTCTTTCCTTCGGCCTGCTCGCCGCGCTGCCGTCCCAGGCCCAGGCGCCTCCAACTGCGGCGGGCGTGAGCAGCCCGGCTCCAGCGCTGACTCCGGCTCCCGCGCTGACCCCGGCGCCAGCGCTGCGCAGCCTGCCCGCGATCCAGCCCCCCACCGTGACCACGCCCAACCCGTACGGACTGCAGGCGCTGTGGGCGCAAGGCGACTGGGTCGCCCGCACAACCTTGATCATCCTGGTGATCATGTCGGTGGCAAGCTGGTACGTGTTGCTGACCAAGCTGGTGGCGCAAAGCCGGATGGGCGGCCAGGGCAAGCAGGCCAACCAGAGTTTCTGGGCCGCCAACACGGTTCGCCAGGGCACGGAAACGCTGCAGCCAGGCAGTCCCTACCGTTTCATCGCCGAGTCGGCGCTGGAGGCGACGCGCAAGCACGACGGCCTGATCGGCCAGGTCGACCTCAACACCTGGGTCGCCCAGAGCATCGAGCGCGCCGTCGGCACGGTGCACAGCCGGACCCAGGAAGGACTGGCGGTGCTGGCCACCGTCGGCTCGACCGCGCCCTTCGTCGGACTGTTCGGCACTGTCTGGGGCATCTACAACGCGCTGGTCAAGATCGGCGCTTCGGGCCAGGCCTCGATCGACAAGGTGGCGGGGCCGGTCGGCGAGGCGCTGATCATGACGGCGATCGGGCTGGCGGTCGCGGTGCCGGCGGTGCTCGGCTACAACTGGCTGGTGCGGCGCAACAAGGTGGCGATGGACACGGTGCGCGCGTTCGGGTCCGACCTGCACACGGTGCTGCTGGCCTCCGGCACCCGCCGCGAGGGCGAGCCGCAGCCTGCGGCAGTCGCCGTTCCGGTCGCGGTCTGATGGCCATCCGCTACCGGCCGCAGCCGGACGACGGCCTGATCTCCGAGATCAACACCACGCCCCTGGTGGACGTGATGCTGGTGCTTTTGATCATCTTCCTGATCACCATTCCGGTGGTCAACAGTTCGGTGGTGGTGAGCCTGCCGAGCGCAGAGGTGCAGGTGCGCCAGACCCGGCCCGAAAACGTGATCGTCTCGGTCGATGCGCAAGGCGCGATCTACTGGTTCGACGCGCGCCTGGCCGGGCCCGACCAGCTGGCGCAGCGCCTGGCGCTGGCGGCGGCCACGCGGCCGCAGCCGGAAGTGCACATCCGCGGCGACGCCCGCGCGGACTACGACTCGATCGGCCGCGTGGTGTTCGCCGCGCAGCAGATGGGCATCGAGCGGATCGGCTTCATCACCGAACCGCCGGCGCGCTAGAAGCCGACCATGGGCATCCAGATCGGCGGCGCCGAAGAGCGTGAAGCGGAAGTGATGGTGGAGATGAACACCACGCCGCTGATCGACGTGATGCTGGTGCTGCTGGTGATGCTGATCATCACGATTCCGATCCAGCTGCATTCGGTGAACCTGGAGCTGCCGTCCGCCGCCGCGCCGCCGCCCGAGCGCGAGCCCCAGGTGGTCCGGATCGACGTCACCGGCGCCGGCCAGTTGCTCTGGAACGGTGAGTTGCTGAGCGACCGCGGCGCGCTGGAAACCCGGCTGCAGGCGGCTGCCACGCTGCCCGAGCAACCGGAGATCCACCTGCGGCCGGACCGCCGCGCCAAATACGACGGCGTGGCCGCGGTGCTGGCGGCGGCCCAGCGGCTCGGCCTGACGAAGGTCGGCCTGGTCGGCTCGGAACAGTTCCTGCCCTGAGCCCTGAGCCCAGCGCTCAGCGCTGGGCCTGGCGTTCGTACTCGGCCGACCCCTGGACCCAGATGAAGGACTGGACGTCGATCATGTCGCGGGCCCGAAAGCCCGGCTTGCGATCGAGGTCGCGCCGCAGGATCGCGGCGAAGGTCTGCAGGCCCCGATAGACCGGCCAGGACGGCGCGGCGTCGTAGTCGAAGTCGAAGCCATAGGCCCGCGCCGCCTTGCGCGTGGCCATCGGTTTCAGGAACAGGTGGATGTCGGGCCGGGCGATCTGCCCGAACACGGTCACCAGCGGCCACGACAGCACCCGCGACTGCCGCCGCGGCAACGCCGCCAGCGCCGCGATCCAGGCTTCGACCTTGCGCTGCGGCGTGCCACGCCCGTACAGGAAAGCGTACAGCGCGGTCGCGAACAGGCGCGCATCCGTCGGCTCCTTGACCGCGTCGCGCAGCGCCATCTTCTCGAACGAGAACAGCAGGTTGCAGCGGGCCTCGATCCGCAACGCGATGTCGACGATGCGGCTGTGTTCGCCGCGCGCGAGCAGACGCCGGTACGCCTGCGGGTTCAGCTCGGTATTCCACTCGAGCCAGGCTCGCTCCTTGACGCCGCGTTCGGCAACCTGATAGACCTCGTCGTCGAACCCGTTGGGGTAGTACAGCTGGAATTTGTGGCGGCAACGCGCTGCGCCCAGGTAGTTGACGTTATTGGCGCGCGGGCCGGTGACTGACGGGAAGAGGGAAGCGAGGCGGGCCATTGGTTTTCCTTGAACTGGCAGTTTTTGGCCTCCGCCAAGCTCATCCATGTGGGATAGGACCTTGCCTGCGTGTAGGAGCGGCCCGATGGTCTCAATGCTGAGCTGTAACCAGCCTCAGCCGCGTGATTTCCGAAGGCGCGCCCAGCCGTTTGGGCGGACCCCAGTAGCCGGTGCCCCGGCTGACATAGACCCACAGCCGCCCCATCCGGTACAGCCCGGCCGTGAAGGGCTGCTGGAAGCGCACGAAGTAGCCCCAGGGAAAGAACTGCCCGCCATGGGTATGGCCGGACAGCTGAAGGTCGAAGCCGGCCAGCTCGGCCGTGGCGGCGCTGCGCGGCTGGTGGGCCAGCAGGATCCGGACCGCGGCGTCGCCGGGCGAGCCCAGCAACGCCGCCACCGGATCGCTCTGGTGGGAGGGATCGAAGTGGTGGGCCGTGAAGTCGGCCACGCCGGCCAGCACCATGCGCTCGCCGGCCTGCTCCAGCACCACGTGCTGGTTGACCAGTACGGTCAGCCCGAGCCGGCGCAGCTCGGTGATCCAGGAGGCTGCGCCGGAGTAGTACTCGTGGTTGCCGGTGACAAAGAAGCTGCCGTAGCGCGACGACAGGCCGGCCAGCGGCGCCACCTGGCCAGCCAGCTCCTTGACGCTGCCGTCGACCAGGTCGCCGGTGATGGCGACCATGTCGGCCTGCAGCCGGTTCACCGCATCGACGATGCCCTGCAGGTAAGGCGCCTTGATCGTCGGGCCGACGTGGATGTCGCTGATCTGGGCGATCGTGAAGCCGTGCAGCGCTGCCGGCAGGCCGTCGATCGGGACGTCGACTTCGACCACCTGGGCGGTGCGGCGCGCGTTGAAGGCCCCCAGCAGGCTGGCGACCAGCGCCAGCAGCGGCACCGCCTCGGCACTCAGGGCGGCGAGCCCGGGTGCGGCCAGGCGCGGCTCGAGCCAGGCCGCGACCGCCGCCAGCAACAGCACCAGGTCGCGCAGCAGCGTGAAGACAAACAGCGAAGAGAACAAGCCCAGCGCCAGCATGCCGGCCCAGGTCAGCCGGTCGGCCGCCGGCGGCCGGGCCAACCGGCGCGCGGCCAGCCCCAGGGGAATCAGCAGGGCCAGCGCCAGCAGCACTGTCGCCAGCAAGGTCGAACTGACCGGCCCTGGCAGGAACGGCAGCAACCGGATGCCGATGTAGAGGTTCAGGAGGGCCGTGAGGCCGAGGACGGGCGCGAGGGTCATTCAGAAGCTGCACCTGCAGCCCGACAGAGTTGGGGGCGCTGGACCGGTTTGCAATCCAGCCTGTCGTGCAACCGCGGGTGGTTGCGGTTTTGCGCTGTGTTCTTTCATGTAAGCTTGCGGTCAGCCAGAAAAACAGGCCAATCCAGTCGAGGAGACACGTCCATGCTGATAGGCGTACCCGCCGAAACGACGGTGGGCGAAACCCGTGTTGCCGTCACTCCCGAGACGGTGAAGAAACTCATGGCCCAGGGGCACTCGCTGCGAATCCAGTCCGGCGCGGGCGTGGCGGCCAGCGCCACCGACGAGGCATTCAGCGCCGTGGGAGCGGAAATCACGGACGCGGCCGGCGCTTTCGGCTGCGACCTGGTGCTCAAAGTGCGCTGCCCTTCCGACGCCGAAGTGGCGCGGATGCGCTCTGGCACGACCGTGGTCGGCATGCTCAACCCGTTCGACAGCGCCGGCCTGCAGCGGATGGCGCTGGCCAACCTGACCAGCTTCGCGCTCGAAGCCGCGCCCCGAACCACCCGCGCCCAGAGCATGGACGTGCTCTCGTCGCAGGCCAATATCGCCGGCTACAAGGCCGTCATGATCGCGGCCGACCGCTACCAGCGGTTCTTCCCGATGCTGATGACGGCTGCCGGAACCGTGAAAGCGGCCCGGGTCGTGGTCCTGGGCGTCGGCGTCGCCGGCCTGCAGGCGATCGCCACCGCCAAGCGACTGGGCGCGGTGATCGAGGCCTCCGACGTGCGACCCAGCGTCAAGGAACAGGTCGAGTCGCTGGGCGGCAAGTTCATCGACGTGCCCTACGAAACCGCCGAGGAGAAGGAAGCGGCAGAAGGCGTGGGCGGCTATGCCCGGCCGATGCCGCAGGGCTGGCTGGACCGGCAGAAGATGGAAGTGGCCAAGCGGGTCGCGGCGGCCGATATCGTGATCACCACCGCACTGATCCCGGGACGCGCCGCGCCAGTGCTGGTGACCGAGGACATGGTGCGCTCGATGAAGCCCGGATCGGTGATCGTCGACCTGGCGGCGCCGCAAGGCGGCAACTGCCCGCTGACGGTGCCCGGCCAGACGGTGGTCAAGCACGGCGTGACGCTGGTCGGCGAGACCAACCTGCCGGCTCTGGTCGGCGCCGATGCGTCGGCGCTCTACGCGCGCAACGTGCTCGATTTCCTCAAGCTGATCCTGCCCAAGGACGGAGTGCTCGCCATCGACCTGAGCGACGACATCGTTGCCGCCTGCCTGATGACCATGGGCGGCGAAGTCAAGAGAGCGAAATGATCTTGGGGACAGATCTTCAGCTCTGTCCCCAACTGACTGGATTGACCTTGGGGACAGATCTTCAGCTCTGTCCGAGCCAAGCGACCTGATTAAAGGAACGACATGGAAGTCTCAAACACCGTCATCAACCTGATCATCTTCGTGCTGGCGATCTACGTCGGCTACCACGTGGTGGGGACGGTGACGCCAGCGCTGCACACGCCGCTGATGGCGGTGACCAACGCGATCTCGGCGATCGTGATCGTCGGCGCGATGCTGGCCGCCGCGCTGACCGAGACCACGCTCGGCCGGAGCATGGGCGTGCTGGCGGTGGCATTGGCCTCGGTCAACATCTTCGGCGGCTTCCTGGTGACGCGCCGGATGCTGGAGATGTTCCGCAAGAAGGACAAGAAGGCGCCGGCAGCGGCCGGGAAGGGAGTGGGGGGTGCATCATGAGCATGAACGTCGCCACCCTGCTGTACCTGCTTGCATCGATCTGCTTCATCCAGGCCTTGAAGGGGCTGTCACACCCGACCACGTCGATCCGGGGCAACCTGTTCGGCATGGTCGGCATGGCGATCGCGATGCTGACGACGGCGGCGATCATCGTGGAAACGTCCGGCGGCTCGGCCCGGGGAATGATCTGGGTCCTGCTCGGGCTGGTGGTCGGTGGCGCCTACGGCGCCTATCGCGCCAAGACCGTCGAGATGACCAAGATGCCGGAACTGGTCGCGTTTTTCCACAGCATGATCGGCCTGGCGGCCGTGTTCATCGCGGTGGCAGCGGTGGCCGAGCCCCACGCTTTCGGCATCGCCGCCAGGGGCGAACCGATTCCCGCCGGCAACCGGCTCGAGCTGGCGCTGGGCGCGGTGATCGGCGCGATCACCTTCTCCGGCTCGGTCATCGCTTTCGGCAAGCTGTCGGGCACCTACAAGTTCCGCCTGTTCCGGGGCGCGCCGGTTGTATACCCGGGACAGCACAAGCTCAACCTGGTGCTGGGCCTGATCCTGCTGGCCGACGTGATCCTCTTCACCACCACCGGAGAGCCGGTCTACTTCGCCATCGCGACGTTGCTGGCGTTCGTGATGGGCGTGCTGATCATCATCCCGATCGGCGGCGCCGACATGCCGGTGGTGGTCTCGATGCTCAATAGCTACTCCGGGTGGGCCGCGGCCGGCATCGGCTTCTCGCTGAACAACTCGATGCTGATCATCGCCGGCTCGCTGGTCGGCTCGTCCGGCGCGATCCTGTCGTACATCATGTGCAAGGCGATGAACCGCTCGTTCTTCAACGTGATCCTGGGCGGATTTGGAGGGGAAGCCGGCGCGGCGCCGATCGGTGGCGCCGCGGTGCAGCGGCCGGTCAAATCGGGCAGCGCCGACGACGCGGCCTTCGTGCTGTCGAATGCCGAGACCGTGATCATTGTTCCCGGCTACGGCCTGGCGGTGGCGCGAGCGCAGCATGCGGTGAAGGAACTGGCCCAGAAACTGATCGAGCACGGCGTCTCCGTGAAGTACGCCATCCACCCGGTCGCGGGCCGCATGCCCGGCCACATGAACGTGCTGCTGGCGGAGGCCGAAGTGCCCTACGACCAGGTGTTCGAGATGGAGGACATCAACGGCGAATTCGGCCAGGCCGACGTCGCCATCATCCTGGGCGCCAACGACGTGGTGAACCCGGCCGCGCTGACCAAGGGCACCGCCATCTACGGCATGCCGATCCTGGAGGCCTACAAGGCCAAGACCGTGATCGTCAACAAGCGCTCCATGGCCGCCGGCTATGCGGGCCTCGACAACGAGCTGTTCTACATGGACAAGACCATGATGGTGTTCGGCGACGCCAAGAAGGTGGTCGAGGACATCGGCAAAGCGATCGAGTAAGCGGCCCGCCCAGTCCGGGTTCCCCCCAGGAGAGAAACATGACCGATCGTCCGTGGCTCAGTGCCTATCCACCCGGTGTGCCCGCCGACATCGATGCGTCGGTCTATCCGTCGCTGGTGGCGTTGATGGAGGAAAGTTTCAGGAACTACGCCGACCGCGTCGCCTACAGCTTCATGGGCAAGGAAGTGACGTACCGGCAGACCGATACGCTCAGCCAGACCTTTGCGGCCTACCTCCAGGGACTGGGGCTGGCGCGCGGCGACCGGGTAGCGGTCATGATGCCGAACGTGCCTCAGTACCCGGTGGCGGTGGCGGCCATCCTGCGCGCCGGCTATGTGGTGGTGAACGTCAACCCGCTGTACACGCCGCGCGAACTGGAGCACCAGCTCAAGGACTCGGGCTCCAAGGCGATCGTCATCCTGGAAAACTTCGCCTCCACGCTCGAGCAGTGCCTGGCCGCGACGCAGGTCAAGCACATCGTGCTGTGCGCGATGGGCGACATGCTCGGCGCCCTGAAAGGCGCGCTGGTCAATTACGTCGTGCGCAACGCCAGGAAACTGGTGCCCGCGTTCAACCTGCCGGGCGCGGTCCGCTTCAAGGAGGCGCTGTCGCGAGGCTCGCGCGGCACCTTGAAAAAGGTCGACCTCAAGCCCGATGACGTCGCCGTGCTGCAGTACACCGGCGGCACCACCGGCGTCTCCAAGGGCGCGGTGCTGCTGCACCGGAACATCATCGCCAACCTGCTGCAGTCGGAAGCCTGGAACGATCCGGCAATGAAGAAGGTGCCCGCCGGCGAGCAGCCGACCGGTGTCTGCGCGCTTCCGCTCTATCACATCTTCGCGTTCACGGTCGGCATGATGCTGTCGATGCGCACCGGTGCCAAGCTGATCCTGATCCCCAATCCGCGCGACCTTGCCGGCACGCTCAAGGAGCTGTCGAAGCACACCTTCCACAGCCTGCCGGCGGTCAGTACGCTGTTCAACGGCCTGGCCCACCACCCTGACTTCCATACCGTGAACTGGAGCAACCTCAAGGTCTCGGTCGGTGGCGGCATGGCAGTGCAGGGCGCGGTGGCCAAGCTGTGGCTGGACAAGACCGGTTGCCCGATCTGCGAAGGCTACGGCCTGTCGGAAACCAGCCCGTCGGCCAGCTGTAACCCGTCGACCAGTACGGAATTCACCGGCACCATCGGCGTGCCGCTGCCGTCGACCTGGATGAAGCTGCTGGACGACGACGGCAACGAGGTAGGACCCGGCCAGCCTGGCGAGATCGCGATCAAGGGCCCGCAGGTGATGGCGGGCTACTGGCAGCGCCCGGACGAAACCGCCAAGGTCATGACGGCCGACGGCTACTTCAAGAGCGGTGACATCGGCACCGTCGACGCGCGCGGCTATTTCAAGATCGTCGACCGCAAGAAGGACATGGTGCTGGTCAGCGGCTTCAACGTCTATCCGAACGAAGTCGAGGAAGTGGTCGGCATGCTGGACGGCGTGCTCGAGTGCGCCGTGGTCGGCGTGGCCGACGACAAGACCGGCGAGGCGGTGAAACTGGTGGTGGTCAAGAAGAACCCGGCGCTGACCGAGGACCAGGTGCGCGAATACTGCCGCACCAACCTGACCGGCTACAAGCAGCCGAAGGTGGTCGAGTTCCGCACCGACCTGCCCAAGACCCCGGTGGGCAAGATCCTGCGGCGGGAGCTGCGCGACAAGAAATAACCGGCACGCGCGGTGCAGCTCAAGCCGGTCCGCAAGGAAGTCATCGACTTCAAGCTCAGCCCGTTCGGCCGCCACAACTCCTACGGCGTGGACATCAAGGAATGATCCGCTGACGTGTCATCCCGGGCTCGCCCCGGGATCCAGGCGCTTCGGCAGCGATGAAGACCGTCGATCCATGAGCAGGGCCCGCCTGTTCCTGGTCGCCGGTATGTTTTTGGCACGCACCGGTCTGGATGCCCCCGGATCAAAGTCCGGGGCAGGCCCCGGATCAAAGTCCGGGGCAGGCTCCTCGAGTCCGGCATGACAATGCTTTCATGATCACTGCCATCGTTTCGGCCATGCGCGAAGAGCTGGCCGCCGTGCTGGCCCTCATGCCGGACGAGCATCGGCAGTTGCTGGCCGGGCGCGAGTTCTGGCGCGGTCATCTGCACGGCGAACCTGTCATCGCCGTTCTTTCCCGCATCGGCAAGGTGGCTGCCGCGACCACGGCAACTGTGCTGATCGAGCGCTTCGGTGTCGGTCGCATTGTCTTTACCGGCGTCGCCGGCGGACTGGCCCCCGGAGTCTCTGTCGGTGACGTCGTCGTCGCCGACAGTTCCTGCAGCACGACCTGGACGCGTCACCGATCTTTCCGAAATACGAAGTGCCGCTGTATGGGTTAAGCCGCTTCGCCACCGACGGGCCGCTGTCGTCACGGCTGGCGGCGGCGGCGCAAAGGGCGCTGCCAGGCGTCACCGTGCATCGGGGCCTGGTCGCGAGCGGCGACCGCTTCGTCTCGACCACGGCCGAGTGCCAGGCGCTGCGATCGTCGCTGCCGGAGGCGCTCGCGGTCGAGATGGAGGGCGCCGCGATCGCCCAGGTCTGCCACGACTACGGTCTCCCGTTCGCCGCCGTGCGAACCATCTCCGACCGTGCGGACGATGCCGCGCACGTCGACTTCGCCGCTTTCATCCAGGACGTGGCCAGCCGCTATTCGGCGGCCATCGTCGATGCTTTCTTCAACGGGCTGAAGGTTCGAACGCCCAGTTGAGGCCCACGGTCCAGAGCGGCGCAGTCCCGCCGCCGGCGGCGCGACCAACGTCCACCGACAGCCCGGGCATGGGCAACCAGCGCGCTGCCAGCCGCCAGGCATCGACTCCATCCTGGCGAAAGCGCTCCGCCATGAAGGACCGGTCAACCATCGGGGCCCATTCCACGGCAACGCCGGCACGAGAAGCGCTCGGCAGGTCGCGGCCGAAATCACGCCCCGCGTTCAGGTGGACCGTCACGCTGTCATCCAGTTTCCAGCTGACCGGGACCAGCAGCGCAGCGCCCTGGTAACCGCCGTTGCGCGCGCTCGCCCACTGACCCGAAAGCACCACCCCGACGCTCCATCGCGCGTCCAGTGCGGTCGCCCATTTGAGTTGCGCACTGACTCTGCCCGGGTTCTCGCCGCCAGAAGCCCGGCTGCGGTCCGCGCCCAGGCCCAATTCGACCCGGCCGACCCGGCAGCCGGCGCCGGCATGCAGCAGTCGGCTCCCGCCGTCTCCCCGGTCCCGCTGTCGCTCGATCCAGGTTTCGATCTCGCACTGGCCGGGGTCCAGCAGGGCCGCATCGTCCACCGCATGGTGTCCGCCGGCGGCATGGGCCTGCGACAGGGTGATGCTGGCGATGGCGATGGCGGCGGCAAGGATGCAGTGCCGCGCCCAGGGCAACTCGCGGCCGGGCACCGTCACTTGAGCCAGCCGCGCTTGCGGAAGTACCACATCGGCACCACGGCGCTGGCGATCATCAGCGTCAGCGCATAGGGATAGCCGTAGGTCCATTCCAGCTCCGGGAACCAGCTCTTGAAGTTCATTCCGTAGATGCTGGCGATCAGCGTCGGCGGCAGCAGCGCGACACTGGCCACCGAGAAGATCTTGATGATCTTGTTCTGGTTGATGTTGATGAAACCGACGGTGGCGGCCATCAGGAAGTTGATCTTCTCGAACAGAAACGCGGTGTGGCTGTCCAGCGACTCGATGTCGCGCAGAATCTGCCGCGCCTCCTCGAACTGGTCGGCATTGAGCATTCGGCTGCGCATCATGAAGCTCACCGCGCGCCGGGTGTCCATGACGTTGCGGCGGATCCGGCCGTTCAAGTCCTCCTGCCGCGCGATCGCGCCCAGCACCTCGCCGGCCAGAGCGTCGGTGACGTCGCCCGCCCGCACCTGGGTGCTGACCTTCTCCAGCTTGTCGTAAATGCCTTCGAGCGTATCGGCCGAATACTCGGCGTCGGCGTCGAACAGCTTGAGCAGCACTTCCTTGGCGTCCTCGATCAGGCCGGGAGCGCGGCGCGCCCGCAGACGCAGCAGCCTGAACACCGGCACGTCCTCGTCGTGGATCGAGAACAGCACGCCTTTGCTCTTGAGCGTGTCGTTGACCAGGTTCAGGATGAAGGCGACGCGGACGGTGCGCGGC
>JAJAZH010000407.1 GCA_026785815.1 Ramlibacter sp.
GGCTGTCGCCGGCCGAGCGCCGCGAACTGGTGGCCTTGTTGCGCGGGCTGCCGGCCCACATGAGCTTCGTGCTGATCGAGCACGACCTGGACATCGCATTGCGCGTGGTCGAACGCGTCACCGTGATGCACAACGGTCGCGTGCTCAAGACGGGCAGCCCCGGCGAGATCGAGAACGACCCGCAGGTGCAGGCCATCTACATGGGGAGCAAGCACTGATGGCCTGGTTCAAGCGGGCGAACGGCAGCCGGCCCGGCGGTGACAAGGCGCGCGGCGCGCCGGTCCTGGCCGTGCAGGGCCTGGATGTGTACTACGGACGCGCCCATGCCTTGCAGGGTGTCAGCCTGACACTGGACCACGGCGTGCTCGGGATCGTCGGGCGCAACGGGATGGGCAAGACCACGCTGTGCAATGCCATCACCGGCCTGGTGGCAGCGGGCGGGAGTGTCAAGCTTGCGGGCGAAGAGATCCTGGGCTTGCCACCGCATGACATCACGCGGCGCGGCATTGCATACGTGCCACAGGGCCGGCGCGTCTGGCCTTCGCTCACGGTGGATGAAACATTGCGCCTGGTGGCGGGCAAACGCCGCGATATCGATCGTATCTACACGATGTTTCCGCGCCTGGCAGAGCGGCGCGGCAACGGCGGCGCTCAGCTTTCCGGCGGCGAACAGCAGATGCTGGCGATCGGCCGGGCGTTGCTGTTGGACCCGCAGCTGCTGGTGATGGACGAGCCGACCGAGGGCCTGGCGCCGATCATCGTCGAACAGGTTGCGCAAGCGCTGCGCGAGCTGGCGGCGGAGGGCGAGATCGCGGTGCTGCTGATCGAGCAGAACCTGGGCGTGGCCATGGCCGTGGCCGACCGCATTGCCGTGATGGTGAACGGCCGCATCGCGCAGGAAATGCCAACAGCGCAACTGGCGGCGGACCGGGAATTGCAGGAGCGCCTGCTGGGAGTTCGCACCGGCTCCAACGAAGACGACGCGGAGGGCGCGATCGATCAGTCGGGCGCCGTGACTGGGCGAGTCGGCGAAGAGCCACCGCCCTCGCGGATCTTCACCGTGCGCCGTGCGTACGGCGATGGCGCGCCGTCGTTGGACGATCTGGCACCGCGCACAGTGCGCGGATTCAATCGCTGGAACACAGGGAGCGTCGCGCCAGTCGTGGATATCGCGCGCCAGCCTGAGGCTCCTGCCGCACCGCTTGATGCAGCCGCTGCGCCTGGCCCGGCCACTGGCGCTGCCGTGGCCTCCGCCCAGGTCTTCGACTTCCCGGTGTCAGCCAGCAGCGCCCGCGCCGCGTATGTGGTCGGCACTTACGACACCAAGGGACGCGAGCTATTTTTTATCCGGCAATGCCTGGAAAGACTGGGCCTTCGGGTGGTGACGGTGGACCTTTCGACCTCCGGCAAGCCTTCGTCGGCCACCGTGCATCCGCGGGAAGTGGCGCGCCACCATCCGCAAGGCGAATCGAGCGTCTTCGGCGGTGACCGTGGTAGCGCCATCGCGGCCATGGCGCTGGCTTTCGGGAATTATCTGCAGAGCCGGCGCGATCTGGGCGGCATCATTTCGGCAGGCGGCTCCGGCGGCACATCGCTGGCCACTGCAGGCATGCGTGCGCTGCCGATCGGATGCCCCAAAGTCATGGTCTCCACGATGGCCAGCGGCGACACGCGCCCCTACGTGGGCCCTAGCGACATCTGCATGATGTATTCGGTCACCGACGTGCAGGGCATCAATCGCATCAGCGAAAAAGTACTGGCCAATGCGGCGCACGCACTGGCCGGGATGATCGCGCACCCGCCCGCCGAATCGGCGGTGACCAAGCCGGCGCTGGGCCTGACGATGTTCGGCGTCACCACACCGTGCGTCCAGGCCGTCGCCAAACGCCTGGAAGATGCTTACGACTGCCTGGT
Organism: Ramlibacter sp.; assembly: GCA_026785815.1. Classification (GTDB taxonomy): domain Bacteria; phylum Pseudomonadota; class Gammaproteobacteria; order Burkholderiales; family Burkholderiaceae_C; genus Ramlibacter. The sequence goes on from JAJAZH010000407.1 coordinate 1,915, forward strand.
CTTTCATGCCACCGGCGTGGGCGGGCAGTCGATGGAAAAACTGGCTGCGTCGGGATTGCTCTGCGGCGTGATCGATGTCTCGACCACTGAAGTGGCGGACGAAATCGCTGGTGGAGTCCATTCGGCTGGCCCGTTGCGGATGGACGTGTTCGCGCACAACGCCCTGCCCTACGTGGGATCGTGCGGCGCTCTCGACATGGTCAACTTCGGCGCCTGGGACACCGTGCCCGAACGCTACCGGTCGCGCAAGCTCTACCGACACAACCCGGCCGTCACCCTGATGCGGACCACGCCGGACGAGTGCCGCGCCATTGGCGAATTCATCGCCGCCAAACTCAATGCGATGCAGGGGCCGGTGCGCTTCCTGATTCCAGAAGGTGGCGTCTCGGCGATCGACAGGCCGGGCCAGCCGTTCCATGACCCGCAGGCCGACCGTGTGCTGTTCGACACCATCGGCCAACTGTTTCGCACCGGTCCGGACCGCAAGCTGCAACGGCTGCCGCTGCATATCAATGACGAAGCCTTCGCCGACGCACTGGTGGCTGCGTGGCACGAGGTGTCCAGTGCCTCGGCCGGCGCCCGCCGCGCCTGACCCACTTCATCCCGAGACCACACCATGCCACGCATTGCCCGCTCCACGCTGCTTGAGCGCTTCCGCAGCAAGATTGCCGCCGGCCGGCCGTTGATCGGCGGTGGCGCCGGCACCGGCCTGTCGGCCAAGTGCGAAGAGGCGGGAGGCATCGACCTGATCGTCATTTACAACTCCGGCCGCTACCGGATGGCCGGGCGCGGCTCGCTGGCTGGCTTGATGGCCTATGGCAACGCCAACGAGATCGTCTGCGAGATGGCGCACGAAGTGTTGCCGGTGGTCAGGCACACGCCGGTGCTGGCGGGTGTCAACGGCACCGACCCTTTCATGATTCCTGAGCAGTTTTTCAGGCGCCTGATCGACCTTGGGTTTTCGGGCGTGCAGAACTTTCCCACGGTGGGGATCATCGATGGCACTTTCCGGGCGAACCTGGAAGAAACCGGAATGAGCTATGCGCTGGAAGTCGAGATGATCGAGCGGGCGCATGCGCTCGATCTTCTGACAACGCCCTATGTGTTCAGCGAGGCCGATGCGCGGGCGATGACAAAGGCCGGCGCTGACATCGTGGTCTGCCACCTCGGGCTGACGACAGGCGGCGCGATCGGAGCCGAAACTGCGTTGACGCTCGATGATGGCGTCGAGCGCATCAAGGCGTGGGCTGCGGCTGCAAAGGCCGTGAATTCCCAAGTCATCGTGCTGTGCCATGGCGGACCGATCGCCACCCCCGAAGACGCGCAGTACGTGCTGAAGAATTGCCCCACCTGCCACGGCTTTTACGGCGCCAGCTCCATGGAGCGACTGCCGACCGAAGCGGCCCTGACCGAGACCACCCGGCGCTTCACCCAGATGACAAGATAAGGAGACGACACCATGTCCGGAAATCAATTTGGCAGCTTCATCCTTGGCCTGATTGCGTTTGCAGTCATCCTGGCCATCGGAATCTGGCTGCTCCACTGGCTCTACCTGAGAAGCTCGAAGGAGCGTGCGTTCGTGCGCACCGGCATGGGCGGCCAGAAGGTGGTTCTGGATGGCGGCGCGTTCGTGCTGCCGATCGTGCATGACGTGATCCCCGTCAACATGAACACGCTGCGCCTGGAAGTGAGCCGGGGTCGCGACAAGGCGTTGATCACCAAGGACCGGATGCGGGTGGATGTCATCGCCGAGTTCTATGTCCGGGTGGCGGCCCATCCTGACGCAGTGGCGGCCGCTGCACAGACGCTGGGCCTGCGCACCATGGAACCGGATCAGCTCAAGGAACTGGTCGAGGGCAAGTTCGTTGACGCCCTGCGCACTGCTGCTGCCGAGATGACGATGGAAGAGCTCCATGAAAAGCGTGGAGCGTATGTCAAGCGGGTTCGCGATTCGGTCGCGGAAGACCTGACGAAGAACGGACTGGAACTCGAAGCTGCCTCCTTGACCCAGCTCGACCAGACCGGCATGGAGTTTTTCAACCCCAGCAACGCTTTTGACGCTGAAGGCCTGACCCGCCTGACCGAACAGATCGAGCACCGCAAGAAGCAGCGCAACGACGTCGAGCAGGACACCCTGGTCGCGATCCGCAACAAGAACCTGGAGGCCGAAAAGATATCGCTGGAGATCGACCGCGAAAGCGAATACGCCCGGTTGAGCCAGCAACGCGAAGTGGAAATCGCGCGCGCGCGTCAGCGCTCGGAGGTGAGCACCGAGCGGGCCCAGCGGGAGCAGGACGCAGAAGGCGCGCAGATCGCCGCCAGACAGACCACAGACGCCGCGCGCATCCGCTCGGAGCAAAGCATTGAACAGGAGCGCATCGGCAAGGAGCGCGCGATCCAGGCCGCCGAGATCGAGCGGCGCATGGCCATGGAACTGGCCGAGCAGCAACGGGCGATCGCGATCGCACGCGAGAGCAAGACGCAAAGCGAAGCCCAGGCCGAAGCCGAGACCGCCCGCGCACTGGCCGTGTCGGCGGAAGAAAAAGTCTTCACCGCGCGCGAGGTCGAGATGGCGCAGCGCAAGAAGGCCATCGACCTGATTGGCGCGGCCCAGGTGGCGGAACGTGACGCCTTGCGCCTGACCTCGGCAGCGCTCGCGGAGAAGAACTCCAGCGCCGACCGGGGCGCCGCAATCCGGGCGCAAGCCGAGGCCGACGCCGATGCCGACAAGATCCGATCGATGGCGATGCGGGTGCGCGCCGAAATCGAGGCCGAAGCCTTGCGCCTGATGAATGAGGCCCACAACATGCTGACGCCGGAAGCGCGCACGTCGGCTTTGCGGATGCGGCTGGTGGAGAAAGCCGAAGCGATCATCCGCGAATCGGTCAAGCCGATGGAGCGCATCGAGGGCATCAAGATCCTGCATGTCGACGGCCTGGGTGGCTCGGGCGGTGGCAACGGGCACGACAGCGGCGGCGGAAATTTCGCCGACGGCCTGGTGAACTCCGCACTGCGCTTCCGGGCCCAGGCGCCCTTGGTCGACCAGCTCCTGCGCGAGATCGGCATCGAGGGCGGCGGCGGCGATATCCAGAGCCTGGTCAGCGGCGTCAGCGGCACCCAGGTGGCACTGCCGCCTGCCGCCAACAAAGAGTGACCGATGGTTCAGATTTACGTCTCCAGCGTGATCGCCGCCGCCGCCGACACCGTGTGGTCGCGCATCCGTGATTTCAATGGCTTGCCGCTCTGGCATCCGGGTATTGCCGACAGCCGGATCGAAAATGGCCGGGCCAGTGACAGCGTCGGCTGTATCCGCCATTTCCATACCAGGGATGGCGGCACGATCCGCGAAAAGCTGTTGGCGCTGTCCGACTACGACTACAGCTGCAGCTACGAGATCCTGGAAAGCCCAATGGGCGTCGAGGGCTACACCGCCACTCTCAAGCTGACTCCTGTGACCGACGGCAACCGCTGTTTCGCTGAATGGAGCGCCGAGTTCGAATGCGCTGCCGGCCGCGAAGCCGAGCTGACGCAGTCGATCGGGCAAGGGGTTTTCCAGGCGGGATTCGATGCGCTGGCGCGATCGCTGCGCTGAAACAGAGATCGCCCGCGCCGATGCTCCAGCGTGTTGTCCGCTCCACCATCATCGACGCGCCGCTCGAGCGGGTCTGGGCTGTCTTGCGCGACTTCAACAGCCATGACCAATGGCATGACGCGGTGGCTGCCAGTCGCATCGAAGGCGACGAGCGCAGCGACCAGGTCGGCTGCATCCGCAGCTTCACGCTCAAAGACGGCCATCGCATCCGAGAGCAGCTGCTGACGCTGTCGGACAGCGAATACAAGAGCACCTATTGCATCGTCGATGCCACGGTGCCGTTGCAACGCTACGTGGCAGCCGTGACGCTCAAGCCGGTGACCGACGGCAACCGCACTTTCTGGCACTGGGAATCGACCTTCGCCACGCCGCCCGGCCGGGAGCGCGAGTTGCACGACATGGTGGCCAAGGGGGTGTATGAGACCGGCTTCGAGAACCTGCGCCGGCATCTGCGCCAGGGCGGGGATCTGCGGCCGGAACGCGGCGGCGCGGCCGCGCGCGCAATGCGAGGATCTGATCCATCGATGCCCGTGGCATTGCCGGTGGCCACTCGCCGCGTCGCCTTGCGCCGCTACGGCGAGGCCGACGTCTTGCTCGCTGAAGAGACGCAAGCGCCGGCGCCAGGTGACGGCGAGGTCCGGATTGCGCAGCGCGCCATCGGCGTCAACTTTATCGATATCTACCTGCGCCGCGGCTGGATCCCCGACATGCTGCCGCTGTCGACGGATTCACCCGCCGTGCTTGGCATGGAAGCGGCCGGCACTGTGCTCGATGTTGGTGCCAACGTGAACAAGCTGCTGCCAGGCGACCGCGTGGCTTACCTGGCACCGCAGCCTGGCGCCTATTGCGGCGTGCGCTGCGTGCCGTCCCAGTGGGTGGTGCGGTTGCCAGCTGGTGTGCAAGACGATGCTGCGGCGGCGTTGCTGCTCAAGGGGATCACTGCGGACTTCCTGGTGCGCGATCTGGGCCAGGTGCGTTCCGGCACGCGTCTCCTGGTGCA
>JAJAZH010000408.1 GCA_026785815.1 Ramlibacter sp.
CCCGCACGAGTTCGCTGGCCGGAGCGGCCAGGTCGCGAAGCTGGCTGACGCGGTCCTGCTCGATGGCCTGCAACACCAGCTCGTTGATGCCGCCCACGACGGCGGTTGCGATCTCGCGCGTGAGCGGGGACCTGCGCTTGCGGCCGCCCTGGCCGGCGTTCACCACCGCCAGCATGAAACTGACGATCTCCTGGTTGACCCGCCGGCGTGCCGCCAGGCCGTCGTCGCCGAGGCCCAGGATCTCGATGAACAGCGTGCGCATCAACGTCGGGTTCTGCGCCATCTCCCCGAGGTAGGCTGACAGCGCGCTTTCGAGCTGCTGCTCCCAGTCGTGGGCCGGGTCGATCGCATTGCGCAGCACGATCAGTGCGTTGCGGCTGGCCGCTTCGTACAGGGCGATGAAGCAGTCGGCCTTGGTCGCGAACTGCTCGTAGAAGGTGCGGCGCGAGACTCCCGCCTCTCGCACGATGTCGGCGATCGTGGTCACCGCGTAGCCGCTGCCGGCGACTGCAGCGGCCATCCCTTGGAGCAGGCGGCTCCGGCGTTCGGCGTCATGGCTGCTGTCGGGCAAGGCGGCTCCAGGTCGGCGTGAATCAGGATGGGAAGGAAACCGAGGCCAGATCCACACCATGGTACTTGACAGTACCAGAAGCCGGGGCCATGATCCAGAGATCGCCGGTACGAAGTCGTACCGATGCGCGTCCTGGACTCAAAATGACCGACCTCGTTGTGCGCCGACTGCTGATCGACATGCACGCTCCGTTCGAGCGGCACTGGTGTGGCGGCGACGCTTTCCGCAGCGCACTGTTCAACGCCTTGTCGATGAGCTTTCCGGTCGGCGAGCAGTTTTTCATCGATTCGGTCCGGGCCGGCTTCAAGACGCTGCCGCCCGCGTTGCAGGACCAGTACCGCGACGAAGTCCAGGGTTTCGTCGGACAGGAAGCCACCCATCGGCGCCTGCACGCCCTCTTCAACGGGCACCTCGAGCAACAGGGGCTGGTCAACGAATGGGGCCCACGGGCGCTCGAGCGGATGAAGCTGCTCGAAGGGCAGGACCCGCGCCACCTGCTGGGCATCACCGCCGCCAATGAGCACTTCACCGCGATCCTGGCCGACTGGATGCTGCGCAATGCCGACCTGCTGGCCAGCGCCGATTCACGCCTGTCGACGCTCTGGCTCTGGCACAGCGCCGAAGAGTCCGAGCACCGCTGCACCGCTTTCGACATCTATCACGCTGTGGGCGGCAACTACGAGTGGCGGCTGAAATGGTTCCGCCGCGTCTCGCTGATTTTCATCGGCGACACCCTGCGCCAGACCCTTGCCAATCTCCGGCGCGACGGAACGCTGTGGAAATGGCGCACCTGGACCAGCGCCGCTCAGACCCTGTTCGGCAAGCGCGGGCTGGTGCGCCAGACCTTCGGGCCGTGGCGCGACTACAAGCGGCGCGATTTCCATCCCAGCCACCACGACAGCACGCTCTCGCAACGCTGGCTGGCCGAATCCAGCGATCGCTTCGCAACCGTCGGCGCTTGAGGGCCGGCGCTTGCGGCTGGGTTGGCCGGCTGCCAGTCCTTTCGGGGAGAATGCAGGCATGCAACTGCACTACATCGGCAACGCCTCCCAGCCCTCGTCCGGAGGCCGGACCCTTCCCGTGATCGACCCATCGGATGGCCAGCAGTTCGACGAACTGCAGCGCGGCACCCCTGACGATATCGACAGCGCAGTCCGGGCGGCGCGCCAGTGCTACGAAGCGGTCTGGTCCAAGCTGAGCGCAGCCGAGCGCGGACGCCTCTTGATGCGGCTGTCGGCCCGGATCGCCGATCACGCGGACGAACTGGCGGCCCTGGAACAACGCGATTGCGGCAAGCCCACCAAGCAGGCCAGGGCCGACGCGCTGGCGCTGGTGCGCTACTTCGAGTTCTACGCCGGCGCCTGCGACAAGCTGCACGGCGAAACGCTCCCATACCTGGACGGGTACAGCGTGTTCACCTGGCGCGAACCGCATGGCGTCACCGGCCACATCATTCCGTGGAACTACCCGATGCAGATCTTCGGGCGCAGCGTCGGCGGCGCGCTGGCGGCCGGCAACGTCTGCGTGGTCAAGCCTTCCGAGGACGCCTGCCTGTCGCTGCTTCGTGTGGCGCAGCTGGCCGCCGATGTCGGGTTCCCTGCCGGCACGATCAACATCGTCACCGGCTTCGGGCACGAAGTCGGCGACGCGCTGGCTCGCCATCCCGGCATCGACCACATCAGTTTCACCGGCAGCCCCAAGGTCGGCACGCTGATTCAGCAGGTCGCCGCTGAGCGCCACTGCCCCGTGACGCTGGAGCTGGGCGGCAAGAGTCCGCAGATCGTCTTCGACGATGCCGACCTGGACGCCGCGCTGCCGACAGTGATCAACGCCATCGTGCAGAACGCGGGCCAGACCTGTTCTGCCGGGTCCCGCCTGCTGGTGCAGGATTCGATCTACGAGCCGCTGCTGGAGCGCCTCGGCCAGGCCTTCGAAAACCTGCGGGTCGGACCGGCCGCGATGGATCTCGACGTCGGTCCCCTGATCCGCGCCAGCCAGCAGCAGCGGGTCTGGGACTTCCTGTCGGATGCGCAACATGCCGGAATCCCGATGGTGGCCCAGGGACAGGTGGTGGACCAGGCGCCGGAGACCGGCTTCTACCAGGCGCCGACACTGCTGCGCGACGTGCCGTTTGACCATCGGCTGGCGCAGGAGGAAGTGTTCGGTCCGGTGCTGGCAGCCATGAGCTTCCGGGACGAGGACCAGGCGGTGCAGCTGGCCAACGCCACCCAGTTCGGACTGGTCGCGGGAATCTGGACCCGGGACGGGGGCCGCCAGTTGCGGATCGCCAAGCGGGTGCGCAGCGGCCAGGTCTTCATTAACAACTACGGCGCGGGCGGCGGCGTCGAGCTGCCTTTCGGTGGCGTCAAGTCGTCTGGCTACGGCCGCGAAAAAGGGTTTGAGGCGCTGTACGGTTTCACCACGCTCAAGACGGTCGCGATCCGCCACGGATAGTGCGAACCGAACCGGCCGGCAGGACTTGGCCTCAAGATCAGCAACAATCGAAAATCGACGCTCCAGCCAGCGTCACGAGGAGTTCAGATGCGCGTCCAGGACAAATCCATCATCGTCACCGGCTCGGGCGGCGGCATCGGCGAGGGCATCGCCCGCCGGCTGGCGACCGAAGGTGCCAAGGTGATCGTCAACGACATCAACACGGCGCTTGGCGAGAAGGTGGTGGCCGACATCGTTGCGGCTGGAGGCAAAGCGTCGTTCTTCGCGGCCGACGTCACCAGGTCGGACGACGTCAAGGCGCTGGGCGCGGCCGCAATCCAGCGCCACGGCAAGCTCGATGTGATGGTCAACAACGCCGGCTGGACCCATCGCAACCGGCCAGCGCTGGAAGTGAGCGAAGACGAATTCGACAAGTGCTACGCCGTCAACATGAAGAGCATCTATCTGTCCACGGTCCATGCCGTGCCGGCGTTCCGGGCCAACCGGGGCGGCAGCTTCATCAACATCGCATCGACTGCGGGCGTGCGCCCCCGTCCCGGACTGACCTGGTACAACGGCTCCAAGGGCGCGGTCATCACCACCAGCAAGTCGCTCGCCGCCGAACTCGGCCCCGACAACATCCGGGTCAACTGCATCAACCCGGTGTTCAATCCGGACACCGGGCTGTCGGCGGAGTTCGCCGGCGGTCCAATCGACGACGCGGTCCGGGCCAAGTTCAGGGCGTCGATTCCGCTTGGTCGTTTCTCCACCGCGCTCGACGTCGCCAATGCGGCGCTCTACCTCGCCAGCGATGAAGCCGCTTTCATTTCAGGGGTTTGCATCGAGGTGGACGGGGCCCGCTGCGTCTGAAGACCGACAATCCGTCCATGGCAGAACGCGTCATTCCCCTCATCGACCAGCGCGTCAGCGCCCGCCAGGCCGTGGTGCCGGCGCAGCGTGTCGTCGCCGACGGCCTGCTTGCCGACTCCCTGGGCCGGCCGTTGCACGACCTGCGCATCAGCGTGACCGACCGCTGCAACTTCCGCTGCAGCTATTGCATGCCCAAGGAAGTGTTCGACAAGGACTATTCCTACCTGCCGCACTCGGACCTGCTGACGTTCGAGGAAATCACGCGGATCGCAAAGCAGTTCGTGGCCCACGGGGTGCGCAAGATCCGCCTGACCGGCGGCGAGCCGCTGCTGCGCAAGAACATCGAGATCCTGGTCGCGCAACTCGCCGCCTTGCGGACAGTCGATGGCCATCCGCTGGACCTCACGCTGACCACCAACGGCTCGTTGCTGGCGCGCAAGGCTCAGGCGCTGAAGGAGGCCGGACTGCAGCGGGTCACGGTCAGCCTGGACGGCCTCGACGATTCGGTGTTCCGTTCGATGAACGACGTCGACTTCCCAGTGGAGCAGGTGCTGCAGGGCATCGAGGCGGCCCAACTTGCCGGGCTGGGCCCGATCAAGGTCAACATGGTGGTCAAGCGCGGCACCAACGACCACGAGATCCTGCCGATGGCCCGGCACTTCAAGGGCACGGGGATCGTGCTGCGGTTTATCGAATACATGGACGTCGGCGCCACCAACGGCTGGCGCATGAACGAAGTATTGCCATCGGCGGATGTGGTCAAGCTGATCGCTGCTGAACTACCGCTGGTGCCGTTGCAGGCTTCGGCGCCCGGTGAGACGGCGCAGCGCTGGGGCTATGCCGACGAGCGCGGACAGCACGATCCGGCGGCAGGCGAGTTCGGCGTGATCAGCAGCGTGACGCAGGCCTTTTGCGGCGACTGCAACCGGGCCCGGCTGTCCACCGAGGGACGGCTCTACCTGTGCCTGTTCGCCAGCCAGGGCCACGACCTCCCGTCACTGGTGCGGGGC
>JAJAZH010000409.1 GCA_026785815.1 Ramlibacter sp.
GCAGCGGGCGCCGAGCTGGGGCAAGGCGAGGTGGTGATCGTTGCCGCCGCCATGGCCAGTGCCGACCTGTTGCAGGGTCTGTCGTTGCAGGCGGTACGCGGGCAGGTCACCTGGGCGCTGCGGCGCGCACCGGCGCAGCTGCCGCCGTTCCCGGTCAACGGCGACGGCGGATTGATCCCCGCACTACCGACGTCGGAGGGACTGGCCTGGTTGTGTGGATCCAGTTTCGACCGCGATGCGATCGATCTGGCGGCGCGGGAGGTCGACCAGCAAGCGAACCTTTCGCGCTTGCGGCGGCTGCTGCCGTCGATGGCGCCAGCCATCGAGGCCAGCCTCGGCCCAAATTCACTGCGATCCTGGACCGGGGTGCGCTGCGCCTCGAGCGACCGCAGGCCGCTGGCCGGACCGGTCGACGAGCACGGCGCCGACGGTCGCTGGCTCAGCACCGCGATGGGTTCGCGCGGGCTGACCTTTGCCGTGCTCTGCGCCGAGCTGATCGCGGCCCGCATCCATCACGAGCCGCTGCCGCTGGCCCGCAAGCTGGCGTCGGCCCTGGCTCCCAACCGGCACAAGAAACCGGCTGCAGGCCGCGCCAGTGTTGGCGAATTAGCTTATCCAGATAACGCGCGAACTAAAAAGTAGTTTGTTTCCATAAGCCGGCCTTTTACAGTCGCGCCTCCGGCACAGACCTTGCGATTTTTCCATTCCGCCTATTTCCATTGCGCTTTTTTCCATTGCGCTTTTTTCCGCGTCGCCAATCCGCTGTGCCGCAGCTCATTTTTCGAACATGTACCAATACACAGACTTCGACAGGCAGTTCGTCCGGTCCCGGGCCGCCCAGTACCGCGACCAGCTCGAGCGCAACCTCGCCGGCAAGCTCGGCGACGAGGAGTTCAAGCCGCTGCGGCTGCAGAACGGCTGGTACCTGCAGCGCTACGCGCCGATGCTGCGCGTTGCCGTGCCGTACGGCGAGCTGTCCAGCAAGCAGTTGCGCGTGCTGGCGACCATCGCACGCGACTATGACCAGCCGACGGCCGCGTTACTGCAGGAAGCGCAGCGCAAGCAGGATGCGCTCGGCCCGGTGCCGATGCCGGCCAGCTTTCCCGGCGGCGGCGAGGTGCGCTCGCAGCTGACGGTCGGCTACGGCCACTTCACCACCCGCCAGAACGTGCAGTACAACTGGATCCCGCTGGACCGAAGCGCCGACGTGATGGACCTGCTGGCCAGCGTCGACATGCACGGCATCCAGACCAGCGGCAACTGCATCCGCAACATCACCAGCGACGAGCGCGCCGGCATCGCCGCCGACGAAATCGCCGATCCGCGCCCGTTCTGCGAAATCCTGCGCCAGTGGAGCACGCTGCATCCGGAATTCTCGTTCCTGCCGCGCAAGTTCAAGATCGCCGTGACCGGCGCCCGGGAGGACCGCGCCGCCACCTTCTGGCACGACATCGGCCTGCATTTGATCCGGAGCGAAGGCCAGGAAGCGCATGGTGCTCCCGCTGGCGAGCTGGGTTTGCGGGTGCTGGTCGGTGGCGGCATGGGCCGCACCCCGGTGATCGCCAGCGTGATCCGCGAGTTCTTGCCCTGGAACCAGGTGCTCAATTACATCGAGGCCGTGGTGCGTGTCTACAACCGCTGGGGCCGCCGCGACAACATGTACAAGGCACGGATCAAGATCCTGGTGAAAGCCGAGGGCGCGCGCTTTGTCGAAGAGGTCGAACAGGAGTATCGCGGCATCGTCGAAATCGACGGCGCGCCGCACACGGTCACGCAGGCCGAGCTGGACCGGGTCAGCGCCTCGTTCGTCCCGCCAGCCGCGCACGCGCAGCGCAGGGGCGCCGCCGCCAAGGTGCACGACATCGTGCGCTTCGGCGCCGAGTCCGATCCGGAATATTCGCGCTGGCTGAAGCAGAACGTGGCCGCGCACAAGAACCCTGAGCTGCGCGCAGTGACGCTGTCGTTCAAGCGCCTCGGCCAGGCGCCCGGCGACGCCACCGGCGACCAGCTCGACGTCGCGGCCGGCCTGGCTGACCGCTTCTCCGCTGGCGAAGCACGCGTCACGCACGACCAGAACCTGCTGCTGCCCTGGGTGCACCAGGACGACCTGCCCGAACTGTGGCAAGCGGCATGCAAGGCCGGACTGGCAAAGGCCAACATCCGGCTGCTGACCGACATGATCGCCTGCCCCGGCGGCGACTTCTGCTCACTGGCCAACGCCCGTTCGCTGCCGATCGCCGAAGCGATCACCCAGCGCTACCAGGACCTGGACGAGTTGCACGACATCGGCGAGGTCGACCTGCACATCAGCGGCTGCATCAACTCGTGCGGCCACCACCACAGCGGCCACATCGGGATCCTGGGCGTCGACAAGGACGGCAAGGAGTGGTACCAGGTGACGCTGGGTGGCTCGGACGGTTCGCTGCTGTCGGGGGCGCCGCTCGCCGGCAAGGTGGTCGGCCCCTCGTTCTCGGCAGCCGAAGTGCCGGAAGTGATCGAAGCGGTGCTGGACGCCTACCGCCGCGAGCGCCAGAGCGCCGGCGGCAAGGCCGAGACCTTCATCGCCACGTTGCGCCGCGTCGGCATCGAACCCTTCAAGGCAGCCGCCAACGGTGCGCGCATCGCCCAGCAGCAGGAGGCTTGAGATGAACCAGACCCTGGAACTGCTCGCCGCCGATGCAGCCGCCGATGCACTCGCCGACGCTGCGTCGCCGCACGTGCTGACGCTGGCGAACGACGCGGATCCGCGCGAAATCTCGCTGGACGGCGTGGCGCGCGTCGACCTGAACTTCCCGAAATTCAGCGACGGCCGCGCCTTCAGCCAGGCCTTCTTGCTGCGCCGGCGGCTGGGCTATCGCGGCGACATCCGCGCCACCGGCGACGTGCTGGTCGACCAGCTGGTGCAGCTTCAGCGAACCGGATTCTCCAGCGCCGTGCTGCGCGCCGACCAGGACATGGGTGATGCGCGGCGGCAGTTCGCCCGTTATGCCGACTACTACCAGGGCGACGCGGTGCAGGTGAAGCCGCTGTTCGAGAAAGCGGAGTGATGGGCGCTGCCGTCGACCTGCAGGCCCGAGCGTCGAAAGACTTCGAAGCCCGGCTGGCCGAAACCCAGGCGCTGCTGATCCGCGCGGCGGCCGGGTTCTCGCCGCTGACGCAGGCTTCCAGCCTGGGCGCCGAGGACGTCGTGATCACGCACCTGCTCAACGCCCTGGCACTGGACATCCCGCTCTTCGTGCTGGAGACCGGCATGCTGCATCCGCAAACGCTGGCCCTGCTCGAACGCACCAAGGCGAGTTCGCGCGCGCCAGTCAACGTCTACCGCCCAGTGGCCGAAGCGGTGCTCGAGTTCGTTGCCCGCGAGGGCCTGCAGCCGATGTACAAAAGCATCGAACTGCGCAAGGCCTGCTGCCACGTGCGCAAGGTCGAGCCGCTCGAGCGTGCGCTGGCCGGGCAGCGCGCCTGGATCACCGGGCTGCGACGCGAGCAGTCCAATGCCCGCGCCGAGGTGCCGCTGATCGACAGCAGCGCGCAGCGCACCAAGTTCAACCCGCTGGCCAACTGGAGCTGGGGCGACGTCTGGCACTACATCGCCGTCAACCAGGTCGACTACAACCCGCTGCACGACCAGTTCTTCCCCAGCATCGGCTGCGCTCCCTGCACCCGCGCGATCAGCCTGGGCGAGGATTTCCGCGCCGGCCGCTGGTGGTGGGAAGACGAGGACGCGAAAGAGTGCGGCCTGCACGTGGCTCGCGATGGGCGCGAAGTTGCCGTGGCAACGGAAGTTCTCCTGTCATCCCGGACTTGATCCGGGATCCACGCCATGACGCACAACTTTCATCAACGCCACCGTGGATTGCGGGTCGAGCCGGCAACGACAAGCCAATGAACGCCCGGACCGAAACCAGGCTGCTCCGCCAACTGAGCAATCGCCACCTTGACGCGCTGGAAGAGGAAACCATCTTCATCCTGCGCGAGGTGGCTGCGGTCTTCGAGCGACCGACGTTGCTGTTTTCCGGCGGCAA
>JAJAZH010000410.1 GCA_026785815.1 Ramlibacter sp.
CCACCCATCTGACCCAAATTACTTCGCAGTAGGCATCACGAATTCAGCACCCTTGCCAATGCTCTCAGGCCAGCGCTGCATGATGGATTTTTGCCGGGTGTAAAACCGCACGCCCTCTTCGCCGTAGGCGTGCATATCGCCGAACAGGCTCTTCTTCCAGCCGCCGAAGCCGTGCCATGCCATCGGCACCGGGATCGGCACGTTGATGCCCACCATGCCGACCTGGACCCGCCGCGAGAATTCGCGCGCCACGTTGCCGTCGCGGGTGAAGCAGGAGACGCCGTTGCCGTATTCGTGCGAATTGACCAGCTCGACCGCCGCCGCCAGGTCCGGCACCCGCACGCAGCCGAGCACCGGGCCGAAGATCTCTTCCTTGTAGATCTTCATCCCGGGCGTGACGTTGTCGAACAGGGAGCCGCCGATCCAGAAGCCGCCAGAGGTGTCGATATTGCAACCGGCGCCGGCCTTGGCGGCCTGGAACTTGCGGCCGTCGACCACCAGCTTCGCGCCTTCCTGCTCGCCTGCGCCGATGTAACCGGTGATGCGGCCATGGGCGGCGCTGGAGACGATCGGCCCCATCTCGGCGTCGAGCTCGGTGCCGTTCTTGATCTTGAGTTGCCGGGTGCGCTCGGCCAGCATCGGCATGATGCGGTCGGCCGCATCGCCGACCAGCACCGCCAGCGAAATCGCCATGCAGCGCTCGCCGGCCGAACCGAAAGCCGACCCGATCAGGGCGTCGACGGTTTGTTCCAGGTCGGCGTCGGGCATCACCACCATGTGGTTCTTGGCGCCGCCCAGGGCCTGCACCCGTTTGCCGTGGCGGGCGCCGGTCTCGTAGATCTTCTGGGCGATGGCGGTGGAGCCGACGAAGGAAAGCGCCTTCACGTCCGGGTGCACCAACAGCGCATCGACCGCATCCTTGTCGCCCTGGACCACGTTGAAAACGCCGTCGGGCAGGCCGGCCTGCTTGAGCAGTTCGGCCATCATGATCGATGGGGTCGGATCGAGCGGGCTGGGTTTGAGCACGAAGCAGTTGCCAGCCGCGATCGCGACCGGATACATCCACATCGGCACCATCACCGGGAAGTTGAAGGGCGTGATCCCGGCGACCACGCCCAGCGGCTGGCGCATCGTCCAGTTGTCGATGCCGGTCGAGACCTGGTCGGTGTAGTCACCCTTGAGCAGCTGCGGAATGCCGCAGGCGAACTCGACGATGTCGATGCCGCGCGTCACCTCGCCGACGGCGTCGGTGAAGACCTTGCCGTGTTCGGCGGTGATCGCGCGCGCCAGGTCGTCGCGCTTCTGGTTCATCAGCTCGAGGAACTTGAACATCACGCGGGCGCGGCGGATCGGTGGCGTGTCGGCCCACTTCGGAAAAGCGGCTTGCGCCGAGGCCACTGCGGCGTCGACTTCGGCGCTGTTGGCCAGCGCCACCTGGCCGCTCACGCCGCCGGTGGCTGGGTTGAACACATCGGCGCGCCGGCCGCTGTTGCCGGGGACCAGGCGCCCGCCGATCCAGTGTTCGATCGAAGCGGTGGCGGCGGATTTGGAGGACTTGTCGGGTGCGTTCATGGTGGTCTTTCGAAGGGGCCTGGAGCACGGCTGGGACAGCGCGTCAGCCCGCTCGGCAGGTCACAAGAATAGCGCTTCCGCCGGCCGGCGTTCCGCCCACGAGGCCGGCACCTGCAGGGGCATGGCCAAAAGGATCTGCGCCATGCCTTTGCCGAGCGGGTCGTTGCGCAGCGATGCCATCCCGCCGCCGTCCAGCGCCTGCAGGCAGACAAAGTTGAGCGCGTGGATGCCTGGCACCTCGTAGCGGGTGACGCGGCCGAGCACCAGGTGGGACAGCCAGACGGCGACCCGCGCTTCGGTCAGCTGCGCGCGCAGCAGTGGCAGCCACTCGGGCCGCCGGGCGATGACGCCGATGTTGGAGCTGTCGCCCTTGTCGCCACTGCGGGCCCAGGCCAGGCGGATCAGGGGGACGTCGACCGTCGCTTCGCCCGATCCATTGACCGGGCCCGAACAACCTGCCCCCCCTGGCTGAACGCAAGCTGCCGCCCCGGGCGGGACGGCAGCTTGTCCGCAAGGGACGCCGACTTCCATCCGGCGGCCCTCGAGCACCACCGCTGGTTGCAGCCGTATTTTGTCCAGCAGGAAAGCGAACTGGCGGACCGCGGGCACCGGGCTGGGGCGGCCGTCGGCGCCGGTCGTGCCCGGCGACCAGGAGGTTCCGGCCGGCGCGATTTCGCGGGCGAACAGCTCCAGGGCGGCTCGTTGCGGATGCATGACGGCGAGCCGCAGCACCACCTCGCGGGTGTCGCCAGTGCGGGCGTTCGAACCGAAATACGCCGATTCCGCGCCCAGCACTTCGATCCGGGTGCGGCTGTAGTCCGGCAGGCCCTGCCGCGCGAACAGGGCGCGCGTGCGCTCGAGGATCGCTTCGCCGGTGCGCTGGGCCTTGCTCGCGGCGTCGAATCCGATGATCGTCAGCTGCGCACTGCAGCGGTACCCGACCATGGAAGTGGCGCTGACCTTGTAGTGCGGCCCGGGCGCCAGCCCCCTGGCGCCGCGCACTTCGACCCGGTCGGGTCCGAGCCGGGCCAGCGTCACATTCGAAAAATCACAGCTCACGTCCGGCAGCAGATAGCGGGTCGGGTCGCCGATCTCATACAGCAACTGCTCGCTGATGACCGCAATGTTCACCAGTCCGCCGGTGCCGGCCGGTTTGGTGGCGACAAAGTGGCCGTCGGCATGGCATTCGAGCACCGGGTAGCCGATGTCCGCCCAACCAGGAACGTCTTCCCAGTCGGTGTGCAGGCCGCCGGTGGCCTGGCAACCGCATTCGAGGATGTGCCCGGCCAGGCTGCCTTGCGCCAGCCGGTCGTAATCGTCTTCGGCCCAGCCGAACTCGTGCATCAGCGCCCCGAGCGTGACGGCGCTGTCGACGCAGCGGCCGGTCACGACGATCTGCGCGCCCTCGTCCAGCGCGCGCCGGATCGGTAACGCGCCCAGGTACGCATTGGCGCTCAGGACCTGGGCCGGCAGCGCGGCGCCTGAGAGCATCTCGCTGACCCCTTCGCTGCGCAGTTGCGGCAGCAAGGCCAGCGCGTCATCGCCCTCGACCACCGCGACCCGCACCTGCAGACCCTGCTGCGCCGCGACCGCCGCGATGGCATCGGCGCAGGCCTTCGGGTTCATGCCGCCGGCATTGCTGATCACGCGGATGTTGCGCGCCACCACGTCTTTCAGGATGGCCGCCATCGTCACCGCCACGAAATCGGTCGCATAGCCGAGCTCCGGATTCTTCGCCCGTGCGGCCGCCAGGATCGACATCGTGAGCTCCGCCAGGTAGTCGAACACCAGGTAATCGACGTTGCCGCGCTCGACCAGCTGCGGCGCCCCCACGCTGCTGTCGCCCCAGAACCCGCTGGCGCCGCCGATTCGCACCACGCGGCTGGATTCGCGTCCAGGGCCGACCGGGGCCACAGCTAGCTTCCTTTCCACTCGGGCTTGCGCTTTTGCCGGAAGGCCAGCTGGCCCTCGCGGGCGTCGTCGGTCAGCGTGAACAAGGCGATCTGGCTTTCGGTGAATGCCATCGATTCCTCGAAGGACATGGCCTGGATGCCCTTCATCGTGTAGAGCCCGCGCCGGATCGCGGCCGGCGACTTGTCCAGCAACCGGCCCATCAGCCAGTCCAGAGCGGCGTCGACATCGTCGGCGACGTAATTCACCAGGTCGTACTCCAGGGCCTGGGCCGAGGTGAGGGGCTCGCCGGTCAGGCACATCTCGGCCAGCTTGCGCCGGGGAATCAGGTGTTGCAGCACGGTCAGCACCTGGGCCGGGAACACGCCGACTTTCACCTCTGGCAGGCCGAACACGGCATGGCTGCAGGCGACGGCGAGATCGCACATCGCGAGCAGGCCCATGCCGCCTGCCATGCAGGCGCCATTGACGCGCGCGATCAGCGGCAGGTTGCTGGCGCGGGCGCGACGCAGCAGCTGTGCCAGGTGCCCGACCGGCTCCGAGTAGTCGGTGGTGAAAGCCTGGGCCGACTGCAGGTCGGCGCCGGAGCAGAACGCCTTGCTGCCGGCGCCGGTGATGACGATGGCCCGTAGCTCGCGTCGAGACTGGGCTGCGTCGATGGCCTGGCTCATGGCCGCCAGCACTCCATGGCTGAGCACATTGCGCCGCTCTTCGCGATCGATCGTCAGCCAGAGCACGTTGCCGCGCTCCTGCACCAGCAATCCGGCGCTTTCAGGGGTGTCGCTCATGCTTTCTCCAAGCCGTTTCCAAGGCCATTTGCCCCTTATACCCGCAGCTCCCGCCCCGGCCCTCTCCTACAGCCGCGCCACTGGCCCACAGTTAGGATGGAAGGTTGACAATTCCCGGCCCTCATGGAGCAACCCACCCCACGAATCGAGCAGCAGTCCACTCCGCAGGGCAACAGCACGCTGGTGCTGGGCCAGTGGACGGCGGCCCAGTTCGCCCAGCCCAAGCTGCTCAAGACCTTGCAGGCCACACTGGGTGACGGGGCGGCTGCCGGCGCCTGGGACCTGACCCAGGCCGAGCAGCTCGACCACGTTGGCGGCCAGCTGCTGTGGGATCACTGGGGCCAGAAATGGCCGCAGCCGATCGAGCTGCTGCCGCCGCAGCGCGCCGTGCTGGAACGGGTGTCTCAGTTCACCGCCGCGCCGCCGCAGCGCAAGAAGCCCAGTTGGCGCGGCCGCTACCTCGGCATCGGCGAATCGGTCTTGCGACTGCTGGAGCACATCCAGGCGTTCGTCCAGTTGCTCGGCGAGCTGACGCTCAACATCGGAAAGCTGATCCGGGCGCCGCATGAGGCGCCCTGGCGCGATTTTTCGGGCCACCTCTACCGCATCGGCGCCACCGCGCTGCCGATCACCGCGCTGGTCGGTTTCCTGATCGGGGTGGTGCTGGCCTATCTGACCTCGCAGCAATTGCGCCAGTTCGGCGCCGACTCGTACATCGTCAACATTTTGGGGATCGCGCTGATCCGCGAACTCGGGCCGATGTTGGCGGCGATCCTGATTGCCGGCCGATCCGGGTCGGCCATCACGGCCCAGATCGGCGTGATGCGGGTGACCGAGGAACTCGATGCGATGCGCGTGATGGGCATCTCGCAGAGCTTCCGGCTGGTGATGCCGCGGGCCATGGCGCTGGCGGTGGTGATGCCGCTGATCAGCGTCTGGACCACGGTGTGCGCGCTGGCCGGCGGCATGCTGGCCGCCGACATTGCCCTGGGAATCACACCCACCTATTTCCTGAACGCCTTGCCGCAGGCGGTGAGCCCCGGCAACCTGGGGCTGGCCAGCAGCAAGTCGGTGGTGTTCGGCATCCTGATCGCGCTGATCGGCTGCCACTTCGGGTTGCGCGTGAAGCCCAACACCCAGAGCCTGGGAGAAGGCACGACTTCCTCGGTCGTGACCTCCATCACCGTGGTGATCCTGGTCGACGCCCTGTTCGCGGTGCTGTTCAAGGAAGTGGGGATCTGATGCCGGAACCCCTGATTGCGCCGCCACAACCGGCCGGCCCGGTGGTTGAAATCAGCAAGCTGTGGACGGTGTTCTCCAGCCCGGAGCGGCGCTCCGTGGTCCACGAGAACCTTGACCTCACGGTGCAGCAAGGCGAAGTGCTCTCGCTGGTCGGCGGATCCGGCACCGGCAAGACGGTGCTGCTGCGGCAGATTCTCGGACTCGAGACGCCGACCAAGGGCGAGATCAAGGTGCTCGGGCAGTCGGTGTCGGAGCTCGGACGCAAGGGCGCGGCCAGCCGCATCGGCATGCTGTTCCAGCATGGCGCGCTGTTCTCGGCCTTCAGCGTGCTGGAGAACATCTCGTTTCCGCTGCGCGAACTCAAGACCCTGACCCCGACCCTGGTGCGGGAGGCAGCGATGGTGAAGTTGCAGATGGTGGGCCTCAAGCCCGAGGACGCCTACAAGATGCCGTCCGACCTGTCCGGCGGCATGATCAAGCGGGTGGCGCTGGCGCGGGCGCTGATCATGGACCCGCCGCTGCTGCTGCTCGACGAGCCCACGGCCGGTCTCGACCCCGACAGCTCCGACGGCTTCGTGACGCTGCTGCGCTCGCTGCACCGGGACCTCGAACTGACCGTGATCATGGTCACGCACGACCTCGACACGCTGTTTGAACTCTCGACCCGCATTGCCGTGCTGGCCGATCGACGGGTCGTGATCGCCGATGCGCCCAAGGAAGTGATCGCGCATCACCATCCGTTCATTCTCGATTTCTTTCTCGGCCCGCGAGGGCAGCGCGCGATGGAACTGCTGCGCGAGTATCCGTTCGCCATCTAGGGCGTGCACCGCCCTGAAACTGGAAAAGGCATTGACATGGAAAACAAATCCCACGCCCTGGCAGCCGGCATCTTCGTCGCGGCGCTCAGCGTGCTGCTGCTGGCGCTGGCCGCCTGGCTCACGCGCGACACCGGCCAGCGCGACATCTACGAGATCTCGACGCGGGAGACTGTGACCGGGCTGCAGCCGCAGGCGCCGGTGCGCTACCGCG
>JAJAZH010000411.1 GCA_026785815.1 Ramlibacter sp.
GGTCCCGATTGTGGCATCCCGGACAATAGCGACATGTCAGACGGTGTCCACTTGTTGATCCCCTTCGCCGCTTCGGCCGCAGCCGGTTGCCAGCAGGCGCTGCAGACACTGGAACTGCCGCAACTGCAGCGCCTGTTGGCGCGGCTGTCTCCATCCGCTGTCGACCAAGGCGATGCACGCAGCCTGTCCCCGCCCCACGAGCGGGTGCTGGCCGCCGCCAGCGGTCTCCCGGCGCCCGACGGCTGCATTCCATGGGCCGCGTGGCAAGTCAGGCAGGCTGGCCGATCCGCTGGCAGCGACGCCTGGAGCTGGATCACGCCGTGCCACTGGCATGTCGCGACCGACCACATCGTGATGGGAGACCCGCAGCAGCTGCGCCTCGATGCGCAGGCATCAAAGGCGCTGCTGGCAGCGATGCAACCGTTCTTCTCGCAGGACGGGATCGCCCTGGAGTTTCATGCGCCGACCCGCTGGCTGGCCCGTGGCGAACTGTTTCGCGGCCTGCCGACTGCTTCGCTGGACCGGGTGACGGGCCGCGATATCGACGACTGGGTTCCGCGCGTGGCGGCGGCCGCGCCCTTGCGCCGCTTGCAGCAGGAGATGCAGATGCTGCTCTACACCCATCCGGTCAACGACCAGCGAGCGAGCGCCGGCCTGCTTGCGGTCAATTCCTTCTGGGCCAGCGGCAGCGGCGTGTTGCCGGAAACGGCGACGTCACTCCCACCACCGCAGGATTTGCTGCAGGTCGATGTGCTCCGTGACGCCGCCCTCCGGCAGGACTGGCCGGCGTGGGCGGCAGCCTGGCAGCAGGTCGACGGCCAGCAGGGCCAACAGTTCAACCGCGATCTCGATGCCGCAAAGCCAGTCACCGTGACCTTGTGCGGCGACTCCAGCGCCCGCAGCTGGTCGGGCTCCAATCCGGGCCTGTGGCGCCGGATGCAAGGCGCTTTACGCCGCGAGCCGCTGTCGAAGATTCTCGGAAGCTTATGAAAATCGTGGTCAGGGACATTCCGCCGCGCGCCGCCTGGGCGCTCGAACAAGCCGGCATCCATCCGCTGCTGGCGCGCCTGTACGCGGCCCGCGGCGTACAGGGCAAGGAAGAACTGGACGATGCGCTGGCCCACTTGCTGCCCCCATCGGGCATGAAGGGCACCCAGGAGGCAGCGGTGCTGCTCGCCGACGCGATCGCGAGCGGCCAGCGGCTGTGCGTGGTCGCCGACTACGACTGCGACGGCGCGACCGCTTGTGCTGTCGCAGTGCGCGGATTGCGGCTGCTGGGCGCGCAGCACGTGAGCTATTTGGTGCCGGACCGGGTGATCGACGGCTACGGCCTCACGGCGCCGATTGCGCAGCGGGTCAAGGACAGCGGCGCCGACATCCTGATCACCGTGGACAACGGCATCGCCAGCGTCGACGGCGTCGCGAAGGCGAACGAACTGGGTTTGAAGGTGCTGGTGACCGACCACCACCTGCCCGGGCCCGAGTTGCCGGACGCCGCCGTGATCGTCAATCCCAACCAGCCGGGCTGCGGCTTCGAGAGCAAGTCGATCGCGGGCGTCGGCGTGATGTTCTACGTCTTGCTGGCCCTGCGGTCGGAACTGCGCAGCCGCGGCGTGTTCACACGCCGCAGCGACAACGCAGGCGGCGAAGCGCCGGGCGCTGGGGCCCCGTCCTTCCAACCGAAGCTGGATGCGTTGCTGCCGCTGGTGGCGCTGGGCACCGTCGCGGACGTGGTCAAGCTCGATGCCAACAACCGTCGCCTGGTGGCCCAGGGCCTGAAGCGGGTCCGCGCCGGTGCCTTGCCTTGCGGCCTGTCCAGCTTGTTCACTGCGGCGGCAAGGCAGTCCCGCACGGCAACCACCTTCGACTTCGGCTTCGCGCTCGGCCCGCGCATCAACGCGGCGGGCCGGCTGGCCGACATGACGCTGGGCATCGAGTGCCTGCTGACCGACGATCCGGCGCGCGCGGACGAACTGGCGCGAGCGCTCGACGGGATCAACCGGGAACGGCGTGAGATCGAGGGCGACATGCGCGCGCAAGCCATGCTGATCGCCGAATCGCTGTTCGAGGAAGGCGACGAACCGCCGCCGGCGATCAGCGTGTTCGACCCCGACTTCCACGAAGGCGTGGTCGGCATCGTGGCGTCGCGCATCAAGGACAAGCTGCACCGGCCCTGCTTCGTCTTTGCGGCCAGCCAGGCGCCAGGCAAGGAACACGAATTGAAGGGATCAGGCCGGTCGATCCCCGGGTTTCACCTGCGCGACGCGCTCGACCTGGTGGCCAAGCGCCACCCGGGCGTGTTGCTGCGCTTCGGTGGCCATGCGATGGCCGCGGGCTGCACGATTGCCCAGGAGCACCTCCACGTGTTCGAACAGGCGCTGATCGAGGTCGCCGAAGAGGGACTGGACGCTGCGACGCTGGCACGCCGGCTGCACACCGACGGACCGCTACTGCCCGAATACCGGCGGCCCGAACTGGTGGACACGCTGCACCATGAAGTGTGGGGACAAGGATTCGCGCCGCCGCTGTTCAGTGAAGAGGTCGAGGTGCTGTCGCAACGGCTGGTGGGAGAAAAACACCTGGCGCTCAAGCTGAGGCACCAGGGGCAACCGGTGGATGGAATCTGGTTTGGGCGAACCGAGCCGCTGCCACCCCGGGTGGTGCTGGCCTTTCGCCTCGACGCGGACGAATGGCAGGGGGTCCGCCGGGTGCGCTTCCTGGTGGAAGGCGCCGAGACCTGAGTCAGGCCCGCAGCAAAGCGCCCCAGCCGCGGGGATCGTCGAAGTACGAGAACAGCCGCACCGCAATCCGGCGCAGCTCGTCGTCGGCCATGCTATGGGCCCGGGCCAGTTGCCACATGGCGTATTCGCGGTCGCCGAGCATCATGTCGGCACTCACGCAGCGGCCGTGGCCAGCCATCAGCAGGGTGAAGGTGCCCAGCAGATCCGTCGGGCAGTAACGCGAACCCACCCCGGTGTCCTCGACATCGTCCGATGCATCGAGTGAAGTTTCGTTGCGCAGTGCGGTGACTGGTTCAGCGTGGTACATGGCGATCTCCCTGTCTGGTGTGATTGATCGTAGATACGTACCACAAGCCCGCCAGTCGGTGACGAGGCTTTGATACTGTCGGACACATGCCCAGGATCGATGCGGGAAAGCGGAACACGTAGCAAAACTGCGACGCGCGAAAACGAACGGGGTGCATTGCACCCCGTGTTCTCCGACCGCGCCGGCAAGCCAGCAAGCGCTTGTTCAGTGGAAGACGTAGCTGACCGGGGCGACCGCGCCGCTGAAGACGGTCTGGTTCGACGACCGGGCGCGCGGCATGTCGCGAGCGGACAGAGAGTTGGTGTCCGGACCAGTCCGCGCAGTGGCGCGGCCGTTGCAGCTGGAGATGGTCGACTTGCGCTGGAAGTCCAGGCAGTCGTTCAATGCATTGCGCTGGTCGACCGCAACCGTTTCCCGCGCCTGGGCTCGCTCGACCTGGCTGGTGCAGAGGCGATAGAACGCCACCACCTGAATCAAGGCCAGCACCGCGACGCCCGCCCACACCAGCTTGGCCCACGGGGACTGTGCAATGTGGTTGAAGGTACGGGACAGCATGGCAGCTCCTGAGTCGATGTCTGAATGCTATGTTCGGCTCCCTTGCCACGCTAGAGTTGAGACGCCGTCGTCGCGTAGGACAGAATCGCGACTGCCCAGCACACTGCGCCGACCCGACGATTCATGACCGAACTGCCCGACACCACGGAAACCGCCGCTTTGCTGCCGTACGCCGGTCTGGCGGCAGAAATCGCCCGGCTGCTGGCCGACCCCGCGGTGCATGTGCCGGCCCGGCTGGTGCAGCCCCTTCCTGGCGGTGGCAGCCTGTTCGTGATGCCGGCTTACGA
>JAJAZH010000412.1 GCA_026785815.1 Ramlibacter sp.
GGCCGCCTGCACAAGCGCAGCGTCGAACAGGCCAGCTTCGCGGTGCTGAAGGCGCCGGACATCCCGAGTGTCCTGGTCGAGACCGCCTTCATCAGCAATCCGGAAGAAGAAGAGCGGCTGCGCAGCGACCAGTACCAGGAACAGCTGGCCAACGCGATCATGCGGGGCATCAACCGCTATTTTCAGAAGAATCCGCCGCTGGCGCGAAACCGGGCGGTCTAAAGCACTAACAGAAAGTGACTCAGGCCGACGGCAAGCGGCGACATCTTCCTACACCCTGCCCAGATCGCCCTGCCTACATTGTTTTTACAGGCTGGGCGCGTGACAAAACGCGGCAACAAAGTTGGCCTGCATCCAACCAGAAGGTGAACACATGAACACGAAAATGATCGCGGCCATTGCGGCCGCAGCGATGGTGGGTCTGTCGGGTTGTGCCAGCACGGGCATTGACCGCAACACGGCCGGAACCGTTGGCGGCGCCGTTCTCGGCGGCGTGATCGGTAGCGCAGTCGGCGGCGGCACGCTCGGGACGGTCGGCGGCGCTGCTGCTGGCGCCGTGATCGGCAACCAGGCCACCAAGCCAGGCACCCGTTACTGAAATCTCTCTGAGATCGCTACCCGTCAGATCGGGTAGATCAGCGAGTTGAGCACCATCTCGCTGTCGTAGACACACAGCCGGCTGCGCAAGCGCAAGCCGGCTTTTGTCCGTTCGAGCTCATCGATGTAGCGCCCGACGTTGTAGACCTCGCTCGAATCGCCGGGACGGGTGCGGAACACCGCATAGTTGGCTTGCGCCCGGATCACGCCCTCTTCATCGGACAGCACCCGCGCCGGACTCACCAGGTGCCGCGTGTAGTACGGGCCGTGATAGATGGTCTGCGTGATTCCGTAGACCCGGTCTTTCATCATCCCGCGGCTTTCCAGCGCCATCAGGCCGAGCGGCAAGCCGCGGTCGAAATTTTCCCGCGCCTGCAATTTGTATTGGCCGTCCTCGACGAAGAACTCCGGCCAGTCGTCGAAACGCTTCTCGTCCAGCGCCGCGGCGTAAGCGGCATTGAGCTGGTCGACCTGCATCTGCAGCAGCAGGGCTTCGACGCTCATACCCCCATCACCTTCTTCCAGTAGCCGTACATGCTGCGGATCAGCGTCTCCGTCACCATGTGTCCGGTCGGCGCTGTGTCGGTGCCGCCCAGTTCGCACAAGGTGCTGCCGCCCTCGCCCCATTGGCGAAAGCCGTCCTGGCTGAACTCGATGACTTCGCCATCGTCGGCGCTGACGAAACCGGCCGGGCCGAACAGGTTGGACTGCCGCAGCCGGCGCCGGGTCATGTCGGGTGTGTCATCGGCGAAGCCAAAGTGGGTCCAGACGAAATCGAACTCGCCCTCGCCGCGCGGCACGATGTGCCGGGTCGAGAGCGAATTGACCTGCTGCTGGATGATCAGGCTGGGGAACAGCGTGATCATGGTCACGGACGGAGTGAGTTCCGTGCCCGGGTTCGCCGGGTCGTCGATGGTCCACCACGGCTCCGCCACCACATCGAGCAGGCGGTCGTCGTGCAGCGTCATGCCGGCCTTGAACGACGTCACGCCTTCGGTCACCGCCGCGTTCTGGCCGCCCGCGTTGCGGCTGGAGACCATCACGGCGTGACGCCCGTGGCTGTCCATCACCATGCGGCTCTTCTGGTCGGCGCGCCACAGGCCGAAAGTGACGAACCAGGTGTGCAGCAGGCCCGGGTGGTACGGGTCCTTGATGTTTTCCATCATCAGTTTCCAGTTGCCCGGAATGCGCTGGCGGTTGTAGCCCAGCAGCGTGAGCGTGCGGTCCTTGAAGATGCGGTCCAGCCACGGCCTGAGCTGCGGACCCAGGTAGTCGTGCAGCGGCTCGACGCTGTCGCTGAAGGTCGCGAACACCAGGCCGTGCAGCACCGCGACGCGCAGCTTGGTCAGGCCATGGTCCTTGAGATCGAACTGCGCCGGCATGCCACCGTTGACGCAGTCGCCATCCTTCACGCCATCCTTGAACGGCAGCCCCGCGAGATCGCCGTTCAGCTTGTAGGTCCACTGATGGTAGGGGCAGACGAAGCTGCGGGCGTTGCCGTGCGGTTGCTGGCAGAAGCGCACGCCACGGTGGGCGCACCGGTTTTCGACCACGCGGATTCCCGGATCCGAAAAATTGGGGTCAGATTCCAATTTCACAGGCATGGCGCTTCGCGCCGTACCGAATTTGGAATCTGACCCCAACTTTTTCCGGTCCCGCACCATGATGACCTGCCGCTCGCCAATGTGGCACAGCTTGAAGTCGCCGGTGGCCGGGATCTCCACCTCAAGGCCGACGTACGACCAGTGCTCGCCGTAAAAGATCTTTTCCAGTTCGCGCTGGTACAACTGGGCGTCGGTGTATGCCCAGAACGGCACGCGGCTGGAGCCGGGTTCAGTCCACCGCGACAGGCTTGGTGGTGCATTCATGCCGATGGCTCCAGTCAGTTCGCTGCTGTCAGCAGCTTGTCGAAATCGGCGTCGAGCCGCGCCAGCGCGCTGTCGATCCTGGCGCGCTTGCTCTTGATCCACGCCTCCTGCTCGGCCAGCCTCTGGTTGGCCAGCTTCAACATCCGCTCCATCTCTGACGGTTGGGGCCCGCCGACCGACCTGCGGTTGCGGATGATGGCAACCGGGTCGAGCGTCGAGCGAAACTCGGCTTCGGCCATCGGCAGTTCGCCGCCGCCGTCGTTCTTCATCGCCTCGCGATAGATTCGCTGCGCCTGCGCATAGGGAAAATCCAGCGGCTTGATGTTGTGGGCCCTGGCATGGTCCACCACGTCGGAGGCGAAGTGGTGGCCGACACGGAACGGCAGCTTGTACTTGCGCATCAGCACGTCGGCCAGTTCCTGTGACGCCGTCCAGTCGTTGTTGAGTTCCTCCAGGGCACGCTCGGGGCTGATCACGAGCCCGTTCAGGATCTGCTCCCACCCCTGCAACACCCGGATCGTGCCACTGACCATCGCGCTGTTGAAGCGCACTTCCTTGGAGTCGCCCATGCCGGGCGTGATGTTGTGTGCCTGGATCACCGTCCCCATCGCCTGGGAAATCACGGTGGATGCATCGCGCCGCGTCGAATTGAGCAGGCCCGGGTTGCGCTTCTGGGGCATGGCGCTGGACACGTAGGTGTTGCCGCCGCCTTCCTGCAGCAGGATCCAGGGACGCGATTGGGCGTACTGCGTCAGCACGTCCTCGACGAAGCTGCCCGTGTGCAGCGCGATCCCGGTGACGATCGCGCCCACCTCGACCGGATGCTCCGCGGAAGAAATCTGCGAAGCGTCGTAGGCGTTGTCGACGATGCCCGCGAAGCCGAGGTAGTCGGACATCCGGGTGCGGTTCAGCGGCCAGCTGGTGCCGTTCAGGACCGTCGTTCCCATCGCGGACCGGTCGATCCGCGCATAGGCCTCGCGAATCCGCTGCGCATCGCGCTCCAGGCCCGCGGCGTGACCGAGCAGGTAGTGACCGAAACTGTTCGGTTGCGCCGCCACGCCGTTGGTGTAATTCGGCACGACCGTCATCGCGTGCCTGGCAGCCAGGGTCACCAGGGTCGCGGCCGTCTTGTTCAACTGCTCAGCGAGCTTCAGCAGGTCTTCCCGCAGGATGGCGGCACGGTACGTCGCATGCATGTCCTGGCTGGAGCGGCCCGCGTGGAGCAGTGTCACTTCGGAGCCGGCCGCCGCGATCAACAGCGGCTCGAACGTGATCACGGTCGTCGGCCGCTTGCCGCCCGGCTGGTTGCCTTCCCGGATCACCTTCGAGATGCCGGCGGCGACCCGGGGAACCGCCGCTTTCTCCAGCAGGCCTTCCTCGCTGTTGATCACCGCGGTGGCCTTGTTCATCGTGCCAAGCCAGAAGAACTCGTCGCGCGGGACGGCTTGCTGGGCGATGCCCGGCACGGTGGACGCCGACAGCGCGAGGACGATGGCGCAGATCCGGAACTTCATTGGGGTGCCTCCGATGCCAAGACCGTTGCAGCCGCTTTGCGCTTGGCGCGCCAGGCGCCGACCAGCACCAGCAGGCCGGGAATCAGGATCATCGCCCAGATGATCTTGTCGAGGTTGGCCTTGACCCACGGGATGGCGCCGAACAGGTAGCCGGCGGTGACGATGCCGCCCACCCACAGCACGCCGCCGGTCACGTCGTAGAAGCTGAACTTGCTGCGCGTCATCTGCGCGACCCCGGCCACGAACGGCGCGAACGTCCGCAGGAACGGCATGAAGCGGGCGGCGACGATGGTGATGCCGCCGTACTTCTCGTAGAACGCATGGGCCTGGTCGAACGCGCGCTTGTTGAAGAAGCGCGAGTTCTCCCACTGGAACACCTTGGGCCCGAAATGCCGGCCCAGCGCGTAGTTGGTCTGGTTGCCAAGCACCGCTGCCGCGATCAGCAGCCCGATCGTCAGCGGCAGGCTCATCAGGCCCAGGCCGCACATGGTTCCCACCACGAACAACAGCGAGTCGCCGGGCAGGAAGGGCATCACCACCACGCCGGTCTCCACGAAGATGATCAGGAACAGCAGCGCGTAGACCCAGGCGCCGTAATTGCGCACGAAGGTCTCGAGATAGGTGTCGACGTGCAGGATGAATTGCAGCGGAAAGGTGACGAGTTCCATGGCGTGATTATCAGCCCCTAGAATGAACCGAGCCCCCGACCATGAGCGCCGTCCTCTCCCCTGTCCCCCGCCGGCCGATCCGCGAACTGCCCGATGAACTGGTGAGCCAGATCGCCGCCGGCGAAGTGGTCGAGCGGCCCGCGTCGGTGGTCCGCGAACTGACCGACAACGCGCTCGACGCGGGGGCAACGCAGGTCACGGTGCGGCTGCTCTCGGGCGGTGTGCGGCTGATCTCGGTGGAGGACGACGGCAGCGGGATCCCGCGGGAGGAGCTGCCGGTGGCGCTGCGCCGCCATGCCACCAGCAAGATCGCGTCGCTGCTGGACCTGGAGTCGGTCGCCACGATGGGCTTTCGGGGCGAGGCGCTGGCGGCGATCTGCTCGGTGGCCGAACTCACCGTGCTGTCGCGCTGCGCCGGCCAGGCCAGCGCGTTCGCCCTCGACGGCCGCAGCGGGGAGCTGCGCCCGGCCGCGCGCGGGATCGGCACCACCGTCGAAGTCAAGGAGCTGTTCTTCAGCACGCCAGCGCGGCGCAAATTCCTCAAGACCGACGCCACCGAACTGGCGCACTGCGTCGAAGCCGTGCGCCGCCATGCGCTGGCGCGGCCCGACGTCGGCTTCGCGATCTGGCACGACGGCCGGCTGGTCGAGCAGTGGCGCGCCGCGTCGCGGGACCAGCGACTGGTCGACGTGCTGGGCAGCGATCTGCTTGATCAAGGCGTCGCGGTCGACTACAGCGCTGGCGCCATCAGGGTGACCGGCCGCGTCGGCGTGCCGGACCTGGCCCGGGCCCGCGCCGACCACCAGTTCGCCTACGTCAATGGCCGCTATGTGCGCGACAAGGTGCTGACGCACGCCGCACGCAGCGCCTACGAGGACGTGCTGCACGGCCACCGGCAGCCGGTCTATGCGCTGTACGTCGAGATCGATCCGGCGCGGGTCGACGTCAACGTGCACCCGACCAAAATCGAGGTGCGCTTTCGCGACAGCCGCGAAGTGCACCAGGCTGTGCGCCATGCGGTCGAATATGCGCTGGCGGCGCCGCGGGCGGGAAACGCCCAGATCCAACAGCCGTCCCCCAGGGGTGGCGGGCTGCCCCCGGCCGCCGGGTGGGCACAGCCGGCGATGAATTTCGCGCCTGAGATCGGCCATCGGGTGTCTGATCTCGGCGCGCTGTGGAACACAAACACAGCCGTTCGCACCGAGCCTGGAGCAGGGCTCGAGCAGACTTCGAGCAGCCCGGCCCGAACGGTTTTTTCCGATGGTCAGACGGCTCCCCTCCCCCCCGGCGCCTGGCCGCTCGGCCGCGCCATCGCGCAGCTGCAGGGCATCTACATCCTGGCCGAGAACGAGCAGGGGCTGGTCATCGTCGACATGCACGCGGCGCACGAGCGGATCGTGTACGAGCGTCTGAAGCTGCAGATGGACGTCACAGCAGCTACCGGAGGGGCTTCCCAGACTGCCGGAGGAGCTTCCCAGACTGCCGCAGGGGCTTCCGACGGTCCCGAAGGCGCATCCCGTCTTTCCAGCCAGCCGCTGCTGATCCCGGCCACCTTCGCCGCCACGCCGCAGGAAGTGGCGACCGCCGAAAGCTGCGCTGAGGCGCTGCGCACGCTGGGCCTGGAGATCACGCCGTTCTCGCCGAAGACGCTGGCGGTGCGCGCGGTGCCGACCAGCCTGTCACAAGGCGACCCGGTGGAGCTGGCGCGCAGCGTGCTGGCCGAACTGGCGCTGCACGACGCCAGCACCGTGGTGCAGCGGGCCCGCAACCAGCTGCTGGGCACCATGGCCTGCCACGGCGCGGTCCGCGCCAACCGCAAGCTCACGCTGGAAGAGATGAACGCGCTGCTGCGCCAGATGGAGCAGACCGAGCGCTCCGACCAGTGCAATCACGGCCGCCCGACCTGGCGCCAGCTCACGGTGCGCGAGCTCGACGCCCTTTTCCTGCGCGGACGCTGAATGACTTCCCCGGGCGCCCAGGCCTTCCTGGCGCATGTCACGCAGCGCAACCCGGGCCAGAGCGAATACCTGCAAGCCGTCACCGAGGTCATGGACAGCCTCTGGCCCTTCATCCAGCTGCATCCCCGGTACCGGGAGCACGGCCTGCTGGAACGGCTGGTCGAGCCGGAGCGGATCATCATCTTCCGCGTCTGCTGGGTCGACGACCGCGGCCAGGTGCAGGTCAACCGGGGCTTCCGGATCCAGCACAGCCTGGCGATCGGGCCGTACAAGGGCGGGTTGCGCTTTCACCCGTCGGTCAACCTGTCGGTACTGAAATTCCTGGCCTTCGAGCAGACCTTGAAGAACGCACTGACCACCCTGCCCCTGGGCGGGGGCAAGGGCGGCTCCGACTTCGATCCCAAGGACAAGAGCGATGGCGAAGTGATGCGCTTCTGCCAGGCGTTCGTGCTGGAGCTGTTCCGGCACATCGGCGCGGACACCGACATACCGGCGGGCGACATCGGCGTCGGCGGGCGCGAGGTCGGGTTCATGGCCGGCATGGTCAAGAAGCTCACCAACCGCGCCGACTCGGTGTTCACCGGCAAGGGGCTGTCGTACGGCGGCTCGTTGATCCGCCCCGAGGCCACCGGCTACGGCACGGTGTATTTCGCGCAGGAGATGCTCAAGCGGGTGGGCCGCTCGATGGAGGGCATGCGCGTCGGCGTCTCGGGCTCCGGCAACGTAGCCCAGTACGCGATCGAGAAGTCGATGGCGCTGGGGGCCAAGGTGGTCACGGTGTCGGACTCCGGCGGGACGGTGGTCGACGAACGGGGCTTCACAGCCAGCAGGCTGGCGGCGTTGCTGGAAGTGAAGAACCTGCGGCACGGCCGGATCTCCGAGTATGCGAAGCGGGTCGGCGCCAACTTCCATCCGGGGCTGCGCCCCTGGCAGGTGCCGGTGGACGTGGCGCTGCCCTGCGCCACCCAGAACGAACTGGACGCCGGTGACGCCGCTGCGCTGGTGAAGAACGGAGTGGTCTGCGTGGCCGAGGGCGCCAACATGCCGTGCACGCTGGAAGCGGTCCATGCCTTCGAGGCGGCCGGCGTGCTCTATGCGCCGGGCAAGGCCAGCAACGCCGGCGGCGTCGCCACCTCGGGGCTGGAGATGAGCCAGAACGCGGGCCGCCTGGCGTGGCCGCGCGAGGAAGTGGACGCCCGGCTGCTGCAGATCATGCGCGGCATCCACGAAGCCTGCGTGCACCATGGCCGCCAAGCTGACGGCAAAGTCAGCTACGTGGACGGCGCCAACATCGCCGGGTTCGTCAAAGTGGCGGACGCGATGCTGGCCCAGGGCGTGACCTGAGCGGCCCTGCGTTACTGGCTCCGGGCCGACACGGCCGTATCGGGGAAGTCGCTGAACAGGCCGTCGACGCCGAGCTCGAAGAATTTTCGGTACTCGGCTTTCGGGTCGCCCTTGTAATCGGACGCCAGCCGCCGCGCTTCATTGCGGAAGGTGAAGGCATGGACGAACAGGCCGGCGGCATGCGCATTTTTCACGACGTCGCTCGGCGGCAACAGCACCCGGTCTCGTTCGTCGATCAGGCCGTCGCCGTTGAGGTCGTCCGGCTTGCCGTCGTTGTTGGCATCGACC
>JAJAZH010000413.1 GCA_026785815.1 Ramlibacter sp.
CCTCGGTGCCGGCACCCGGAGTCGTGCGGTGGTAGGTGCCGGTGGCGGCGAGAGCGAGCAACCAGCCGAGGGGGATGAGCAGCGCGGCAGCGCCGAGCCGGACCTCGCCGACCGGCTCCCCGAGGGGCAGGGCCACGCAAACGGTGCAACTGCGTTTTATCGGCGCCGACAACCTCGAGAACGTGCTCAAGACCGCGACGCCGTCGGGCGACAAGTCCGCCAATCCGGCCTGGTGGAAGCTGCGGCTGGAAGTGCTGCGCGTCACCCACCGCCCGGAGGAGTTCGAACTGGTGGCGCTGGACTATTGCGTGACCTATGAAGTGTCGCCGCCGTCCTGGGAAAGCGCCCGTCCCGACTACAAGCCGCTGCACAACGACGGCAGCTACATCTCGGGCCACACCATCGTCGGCGATGCATTCCACGACTCGGTGATGACCGGGCTGATGATGCCCGACAGCGACATCCCCCAGGTCTCCAACATCTCGACAGTCGAGCTCGCCGGCCAGATCCTGGGCGACGCCTCCGAGGCGCTGGAGACGCTCTACGCCAAGGTGGCCAGCGCCGACGTCATCGTCATCTCCTGCGACCGGCTGCTGCGGATCGACTTCTCGGCGGCCGGAACCCTGCTGAACTGGGTTTCGTCGCGCCAGGCCGAGGGTCGGCAGATCCAGTTCGTGCAGGTGCACCGGCTGGTGGCCGCCTTCTTCACGGTCATCGGCATCAGCGAGCATGCGCGGGTGATCGCCCGCACGGATTGACCACTGACGCGAAGTGTTTCCTCCTCGCTGGTCGCTCTTTCGGGCTTGCATTCCGTCCCGCCGGCCCCCAGCTGCAGCCGATGGAATCATTTCACGGCACCACCATCGTCAGCGTTCGGCGCCGCGATGCAAACGGCAACTGGCAGGTGGCGATTGGCGGCGATGGCCAGGTCACGCTCGGCCACATCGTTGTCAAAGGCACCGCCCGCAAGGTCCGCAAGCTCCACCACGACAAGGTGCTGGCCGGCTTTGCCGGCGCCACGGCCGACGCCTTCACGCTGTTCGAGCGCTTCGAGGCCAAGCTGGAAAAGCACCAGGGCCAGCTGGTCCGCGCCGCGATCGAGCTGACCAAGGACTGGCGCACTGACCGGGTGCTGCGCAGGCTCGAGGCCATGCTGGCGGTGGCCGACCGCGAGGCGTCGCTCATCATCACCGGCACTGGCGATGTGCTGGAGCCCGAGCACGGCATCATCGCCATCGGCTCCGGCGGCGCTTACGCCCAGGCCGCCGCCAGGGCCTTGCTGGACCACACCGAGCTCGGCGCCGGCGACATCGTCAAGAAGTCGCTCGAGATCGCCGGCGAGCTCTGCATCTACACCAACATGAACCACACTGTGGAGATCCTGGAATGAGTGGCTCCGGGCAGCGAGCGGAGAGTCACGCATGAGTTCTTCCATGACCCCCCAGGAAATCGTTTCCGAGCTGGACCACCACATCGTCGGCCAGCGCGAGGCCAAGCGCGCGGTGGCGATCGCGCTGCGCAATCGCTGGCGCCGCCAGCAGGTCGACGAGAAACTGCGCGGCGAGATCACGCCCAAGAACATCCTGATGATCGGCCCGACCGGGGTCGGCAAGACCGAGATCGCGCGGCGGCTGGCGCGGCTGGCGGATGCGCCCTTCATCAAGGTCGAGGCCACCAAGTTCACCGAGGTCGGTTACGTCGGCAAGGACGTCGATTCGATCATCCGCGACCTTGCCGAAATGGCGGTCAAGCAGACCCGTGTCGCCGAGATGCGGAAGGTCCGGACCCGCGCCGAGGACGCCGCCGAAGAGCGGATCCTGGAGGTCCTGCTGCCCTCGGCGCGGAGCAACGAAGCGCCGGTGGACAGCGCGTCGCGCCAGGCGTTCCGCAAGAAGCTGCGGGAAGGCGAACTCGATGCCAAGGAAATCGAGATCGACCTCAACGAGCCGCGCCAGCAGCTTGAACTGATGGCGCCCGCCGGCATGGACGAGATGACCGAACAGCTCAAGGACATGTTCGGCCAGTTCGGCGGCGGCAAGCGCAAGACGCGCCGGCTCCGGATCGGGGAGGCGATGAAACTGCTGGTCGACGAAGAGGCGGGCAAGCTGGTCAACGAGGACGAGATCCGGGCCCATGCGATCCAGAACGCGGAGCAGAACGGCATCGTGTTCATCGACGAGATCGACAAGGTCACGTCGCGCGGCGAGGGCGGCTCGAGCGGCGCCGAAGTGTCGCGCCAGGGCGTCCAGCGCGACTTGCTGCCGCTGGTCGAGGGCACCAGCGTCAGCACCAAGTACGGACCGATCCGCACCGACCACATCCTGTTCATCGCCAGCGGCGCCTTCCACCTGAGCAAGCCGAGCGACCTGATTCCCGAGTTGCAGGGCCGGTTCCCGATCCGGGTCGAACTGCAGTCGCTTTCGGTCCAGGATTTCGAAGCCATCCTGACCCAGACCCATGCGTCGCTGGTCAGGCAGTACCAGGCCTTGCTGCAGACCGAAGGCGTGACGCTGCTGTTCCTGCCCGACGGGATCACGCGGCTGGCCCACATTGCCTACGAAGTGAACGAGCGCACCGAGAACATCGGCGCCCGCCGGCTGTCGACGGTGATGGAGCGCCTGCTCGACGAAGTCAGCTTCGACGCCACCCGTCTGCAGGGCGAAACGGTCACCATCGACGCTGCTTATGTCGATGCCCGGCTGAAGGAATTGAGCCGGGATGAGGACCTTTCGCGGTACATCCTTTGAGCAACACTGACGCGGCTTGAGGTTTCACCTTCACAGGTTGGGCTAAGTGCTTCATCCAGAACAGTTTTTCGACCTGACAAGGCGTTTGAAAAGTGTTCTAAGTTGTTGATTTCATTGAAAAAATCACACCCGGAAGCTCTTGCGTCAGCGCTGATTCCTGCTACAGTGCAAAAAAGTGCAATTAAGTGGTGATCAGTGCCTTCGCACTCCACTGTTGCGCTTTTTCAGTAGCAAGGGCTCACACAGGTGTTCCAAGGGGCGTCGTCTCTCAGTCTCGATGCGAAGGGTCGGCTCTCGGTGCCGACCCGGCACCGTGACGTCCTGTCCGCCACCGCGGCCAACCAGCTCACCCTGACCCGGCACCCGCACGGTTGCCTGATGATCTTTCCGCGTCCGGAGTGGGAAAAATTCAGCGCCCGGATCGCCGCGTTACCCATGGATGCACAGTGGTGGAAGAGAATATTTCTGGGCAACGCGATGGATGTCGAACTCGACGGAACCGGGCGCGTGCTGGTCTCGCCCGAATTGCGGGCGGCCTCGGGCATCGAGAAGGAAACCATGCTGCTGGGGATGGGCAATCACTTCGAGCTCTGGGACAAGGCGACCTACGAGGCCCGCGAGGCCGAGGCGATGCGGGGACAGATGCCGGATGTCTTCAAGGAATTTTCTTTTTGAAAGCGGGCGGTGGAAAGCAAATGGCAACACACCACCGTCCTGTTGAAAGAAGCGGTCGAAGCACTTCTCACCAGGACCGACGCCACGTATGTGGATGCGACCTTCGGCCGTGGCGGCCATTCGCGGCTGCTGCTGTCGCAGCTTGGACCGCAGGCGCGGCTGATTGCGTTCGACAAGGACCTGGATGCGATCGCGCAGGCGCGGACGATCGACGACGGGCGCTTCACGATTCGGCACGAGGGCTTTCGCAAGCTGGGAGAGCTGCCGCCGCACAGCGTGGCCGGCGTCCTGCTGGACCTGGGTGTGAGCTCGCCGCAGATCGACAATCCGGCCCGCGGCTTCTCGTTTCGCAACGACGGCCCGCTCGACATGCGCATGGACACCACGCGCGGGGAGAGCGTCGCGCAGTGGCTGGCCACGGCCGAGGTGCAGCAGATCGCGGAGGTGATTCGTGACTATGGCGAAGAACGGTTCGCCGGTCCGGTTGCCAGGGCGATCGTGGCTCGCCGCAGCGAGCGCGGCCCGCTGGCAACGACCGCCGAACTGGCCCAGCTCGTGGCTGGCACGGTCAGGACCCGCGAGGCCGGCCAGGACCCCGCGACGCGCACTTTCCAGGCGCTCCGGATTTTCATCAACGCCGAGCTCGATGAGCTGCAACAAGCGCTCGAGGCCAGCTTGAACATCCTGCA
This sequence comes from Ramlibacter sp., assembly GCA_026785815.1. Classification (GTDB taxonomy): domain Bacteria; phylum Pseudomonadota; class Gammaproteobacteria; order Burkholderiales; family Burkholderiaceae_C; genus Ramlibacter. Next base: position 4,112 of record JAJAZH010000413.1, read on the forward strand.
GCCCCTGGGCCGGCTGGTGGTGATCAGCTTTCATTCGCTGGAAGACCGGATCGTCAAGCAGTTCATCGCCAGGCATTCGCGCGAGGTGTTCGACCGCCGCGCGCCATTCGCCGCACCGCAGCCGATGAAGCTCAGGGCGCTGGACCGGATCAAGCCGTCGGAGGCCGAGGTCAAGGCCAATCCGCGCTCGCGCAGCGCGATCATGCGGGTCGCCGAACGCACCGAGGTGGCGGCAAGCATGGGGGCGCCATGACGCGGCTCAACCTGGTGCTGCTGGTCGCCGTGCTGGTCAGCGCGCTGTACCTGGTGCGCACCCAATACGAATCGCGGCGGCTGGTCACTCAGCTGGACCAGTCGACCAGCGAGGCGCGCAAACTGGAACTGGAGAAGGAGCGCCTGCAGGTCGAGAAGCGGGCCCAGGCGACACCGCTGCGGATCGAAAAACTGGCCAAGGATCAATTGCAGATGCGCCCGGCATCACCGGCGATCACCCAGTACGTCTCGCTCAAGGGTGCGACTCCATGAGCGCAGCGCAGAACCGCTTCAAGCAAGCTCAAGCCCCCGAGGGGCTGGCGCCCGCGGCTCGCAGCCTGCCTGCGCAGGCTGGGACGGGCGCCAGAGTCGCTGCGTCTCGCAGCGGACCGCTCAGCGCAGCAGCCCTGGCTGCAAGCGTGGGGGCCACATGACCCGCAGCGTCGCCTACACCTCATCGCCGCTGCTGGCCAGCAAGACGCCGGTCTGGCGCAGCAAGCTGATCGTCGCGGCCATCGCGCTCGGCTTCTTCGGCCTGGCCGGCCGGGCCGCGTGGGTGCAGGTGTTCGGCAATGACTTCTTCCAGCGCCAGGGCGAAGTGCGGTTCGCACGCACGCTGGAGCTGCCGGCCAATCGGGGCCGGATCCTGGACCGCAACGGATTGCTGCTGGCGTCCAGCGTGCCGGCCCCCAGCATCTGGGCCATCCCGGAGGACGTGGAGCGCAGTGGCGACCGCTTGCCCCGGCTCGCCAAGCTGCTCGGAATGACGGCGGCCGAACTCGAAAAGAAGCTGGAAGACGAAGACAAGACCTTCGTCTGGCTCAAGCGCCAGGTCGACGAAAGCGTCGCGCGCGAGATCGCGGCGCTGGGGCTGAAGGGCATCCACCAGCGGATGGAATACCGGCGCCAGTACCCGGAAGGCGAAGCGGCCGCGCACGTGATCGGCTTCACCAACGTCGAGGACAAGGGCCAGGAAGGCATGGAGCTGGCCTTCGACAAGGAGCTGGCCGGCCGCGCCGGCTCGCGCCGGGTGCGCAACGACCCGGTGGGGCGCGGGGTCGAGGACGTGGGCGAGCTGTCGGCGCCCGTCGACGGCCCCGCCCAGCCGCTGTCGGTCGACAGCA
>JAJAZH010000414.1 GCA_026785815.1 Ramlibacter sp.
CATTCCAGCTCCGGGAACCAGCTCTTGAAGTTCATTCCGTAGATGCTGGCGATCAGCGTCGGCGGCAGCAGCGCGACACTGGCCACCGAGAAGATCTTGATGATCTTGTTCTGGTTGATATTGATGAAACCGACGGTGGCGGCCATCAGGAAGTTGATCTTCTCGAACAGGAACGCGGTGTGGCTGTCCAGCGACTCGATGTCGCGCAGGATCTGCCGCGCCTCCTCGAACTGGTCGGCGTTGAGCATCCGGCTGCGCATCATGAAGCTCACCGCGCGCCGGGTGTCCATGACGTTGCGGCGGATCCGGCCGTTCAGGTCTTCCTGCCGCGCGATCGCGCCCAGCACCTCGCCGGCCAGAGCGTCGGTGACGTCGCCCGCCAGCACCTGGGTGCTGACCTTCTCCAGCTTGTCGTAAATGCCTTCGAGCGTATCGGCCGAATACTCGGCGTCGGCGTCGAACAGCTTGAGCAGCACTTCCTTGGCGTCCTCGATCAGGCCGGGAGCACGGCGCGCCCGCAGGCGCAGCAGCCTGAACACCGGCACGTCCTCGTCGTGGATCGAGAACAGCACGCCTTTGCTCTTGAGCGTGTCGTTGACCAGGTTCAGGATGAAGGCGACGCGGACGGTGCGCGGCTCCTCGTCGTCGGCGATCAGGAAGTCGCTGCGGATGTGCAGCTCGCCGTTGTCCTCTTCATAGAAGCGGGCCGACTCCTCGATGTCCTCGTCCATCGCGTCCTCGGGGATCGACAGGCCGTAGTACTGCTTGATCCAGCGCTTTTCTTCCAGCGTCGGCGACTCCAGGTCGACCCAGATCGGCTGGAACCTGGCCAGCTCTTCCAGCGACTCGATCTCTTCCTGGAACAGCCGCCCGTTGGCGAGCGAGAAGATGTTGAGCATGGCTCACCCCCCGAAATTCATGAAGGCATCAGCGTGTGGTGGCGGCTTGCGCTTTCAACTCCGATGCGAAGGGGAGTTGAAAGCTACCGACTGGGGCAGATTTCCAAGGAGCGCTCTCTGGAGTTTGGACCGCGCGATTATGCCGTGGCCGCGCCCAACAAGGCCAGCAGTTCCTGCTTGCGGGCGAACGCGTCCTGCTCGCCAAGCGCGACCAGCGCCTGCACGAAACCCGGCTCGAACAGCAGGTAGCTGGCCAGCGAGCCGCCGCCGCCCTTGAGCACGCCCAGCCCGCCGAGCGCCCGCCGCACCGGGGCTGGCAGCTCGTGCGTATGTGCCTGCGCAATCGCGTCGAGCGACTGGCTCGGCTGGATCGCCAGCACCTCGACGCTGCGATAAGGCAGCACCGCCGCCACCTCGCGCGGCAACTGCTTGAGGGTCCGGGTCAGCCGCTGCACCTGTTCGACGTCGGCCTGCAAAGTGTCGTGAAAGACGCTGGCCACGGCGTGACCGGCGATGAAGCCAAGGCTGGGATCGCGGACGACCGCGTCCGGGGCGCCGCCGACGAAACCCGATCGTTGCGGCTGGCCGACCCCGACCACCAGGACCTTGTGCGCGCCAAGGTGAACGGCGGGCGACAGCGGCGACACCTGGCGCATCGAGCCATCGCCGAAGAACTCGCGGCGGTTGTCGACCCACAGCGGCGCGGCCGGAAACAGGAAGGGAATCGCGCTGGAAGCGATCAGGTGTTCGATCGTCAGCGGCTGGAACTCCGCGCGCCGGCCCGGCCGGTTCCACGGCTCATGGCGACTGTCGCGGGCAGTGTGGCAGAAGGTCCAGTGCACGCCGCTGGAATAGCTCGAAGCGGTGACCGCCACCGCATCCAGCGGCCCGTTGACCAGCGAGTCGTCGATGCCCTGCAGGGAAATCGCGCGGTGCAGCGTGTCGACCAGCGGCGTGTTGTCCAGGATGGCGCCGCTGCGACGGGCGGTGCGCAGCAGGCTCACGGCGGCGATGAAGCGGTTGAAGCGGGACCAACGGTGCAGGTTCAGGGTGTAGACGTCGACCGACCGCAAGCGATCCCAGAACCCGGCCAGCTGGTCGAACGCCGGCAAGCCGTGACTGGCCGCGCTGGCGAGGTAGGCGATGTTGATGGCCCCGGCGGAGGTGCCGACCAGCACCTCAAAAGGAAAGACCGACGGCGCGCCCGGCTGCCGCCGCAGCATGGCCCCGATCGCCTTGAGCACTCCGACCTGGTAGGCCGTCCGGGCGCCGCCACCCATCAGCACCAGCGCGTGCTTCGGAGTGCCCGGCTGGACCAGTCCCGCATTGATGATGGTGCTCAAGCTCATCGGTGCGCGTCATGGTAGGCCAACCCGGCGCGCATGCAAGCCTGATTTTCCGCGACCGCTACGTCGAATCGTTGCGCACGACGGTGATCTCGCCATCGCTTTCCATGGTGGCCAGCCTGACCTGGTCGATCTGTTCCACGCCTTCGCGGCGCAGGGCCGCCATCAATTCCTCCTGCGTGATCATTTCCTTGCGCAGGTTGCGCCGCAGGACCTTTCCGTTCTCGATCAGCCGCAGCGGCTTGGCCTGGATCAACTGCCGTACCGCCGGGAAGCGGTAGGCCACGAAGTCGAACAGCCAGTTCCAGGCAGCGATGGTGCTCACCAGGACCACTCCATCGGCCACCGTTTCATATCCGCCGGACATGGCGTTCTGCGACGCGTCGGCGATCAGCACCAGCACCAGCATGTCGGCGATGGCAATCGAGCCGACGTCGCGGCGCAGCACCAACCGGAACAGCAGGAACAGGAACCAGTACATCAGCGTGCCGCGCAGCACCAACTCGGACGGGTCCATCGAAAGTTCGAGCAGGCTGGTCAGCAGGCTCATGGCTCTGCCCTTCGCGTTACCCGCTGCGGGATTCGCCTTGGGGCGGCCCGGCGGCTCACTGGACCGCCCGCTGCGACGGTTGCGGGCGTCCGGCCCGATGGAATGTGGAGGTCATCCGGCGATTCTGGCTGAGCCTGGGGTCGGGCGGGACGCGAAGTCAGCAGTTGTGCTGCCGGACATGTCCTACAAACCAGGGCCGACCTGTCCGACATACCGTGGATGAGCCGCCCCATAGATTGGATTGGACAGCAGTGGGAAGACCGCTGCCAACGCAAGAAAACCCAGGAGCGTAGCGAATGATTCATCTGGCAAACGACCCCAATGCAGGACGCGCGGGCTATCAACCGGACCAAAGCGACGGCAAGGGCCGCAGCATCGACCATCCACGCAGCCGCAGCGGCCACGCTTGGCCATTCCTGAGCCGCTACGCCGGGCACCCTACGCCCCAAAACGCTTCCAGAACCATCGACACCGACAGCATCAGCTGAAGTGCAGGAGTACAGACCATGAACCAGAACCCGAAACCCTCCAACCGCTTCAGCGACCTGCCGCGGGACCGGCCGCATCGCGAAGGCTGCGAGCATGCCAACCTGGAACGCCCCGGCGCCCGGGCTCACCCGCGCGCGGCTGCCTGGAATCGTCCTTCGACCGGACAAGCTTCGGGCTGGCGCCTGGCCTGAAGCCCCGATCCCGATCACGCCACCCTGGTGGCAACCACGGCGGCCTTCTGGCCGCCGTTTTTGTTGGCGCGCCGCGCCGGTGCCCGCCCCGCCGAGGCGACCGACAAAGGGTTTCACTTTGGCCTGCGGATGGATGCAATCTCATTGCCTTTTACAGGCATCGGAGGCATAGTGGTTTTCATCCCCCCTGCAGATTCTTCCCCCTGGCCACCGGCACACCCGGCGGCTGTTTTCCCACCCGAGCAACAGGAGTCTTTTTATGAACCTGACGATCAGCGGTCACCATCTCGAAGTTACCCAAGCCCTGCGCAATTACGTGACCACCAAGCTCGATCGGATTACCAGGCACTTTGACCAGGTGGTGGACATCAAGGTGATCCTGACGGTGGAAAAGCAAAAGGAAAAGGATCGACGACAGCGGGCCGAGTGCAACATCCACGTCAAGGGCAGTGACCTGTTCGCGGAGAGTTCGCACCACGACCTGTATGCCGCAGTCGACGACCTGGTCGACAAGCTCGACCGCCAGGTGGGCCGCCACAAGACGCGGGTGCAGGACCACCATCACGAAGGCGCCAAGCGCCTGATGTGAATTAGCGCCATATCCCGAGCAGCCGCCCACCCGGGCGGCTTTTTATTTTGGGTTCGTGTCGTCGCTGTCAGGCTGGAGCGCGTTTTGGTGCAGTGCACCTGAAGTGCATAATCCCCCACCCAGACCATGAACCGTCTCGCGTCCATCCTGCCCCCCGCTCAAGTCCTCGTGAGCGTCGAGGCCACCAGCAAAAAGCGCGCCTTTGAAGAGGCGGGCTTGCTGTTCGAGAACCTCCATGGCCTGTCCCGCGCCCTGATCACCGAGAGCCTGTTCGCCCGCGAACGCCTGGGCTCCACCGGGCTGGGGCATGGAGTGGCCATTCCCCATGGCCGCATCAAGGGCTTGAAGGCGCCGATGGCCGCGTTGTTCCAGCTGGCCAATCCGATCGGCTTCGACGCGCCGGACGAACAACCGGTCAACCTCCTGATCTTCCTGCTGGTGCCGGAAGCCGCGACCCAGAAGCACCTGGAAATCCTGTCCGAGATCGCCGAGATGCTCAGCGATGCCCCGCTGCGCGAGAAGATCAAGGCCAGCAGCGAAGCCGCCGAACTGCACCGGATGATCGCCACCTGGCAGTCGGCGCAACCGGCGTAACCGATGACCCCCACGCCTGAAGCTGCGCTGAGTGCTCTTCCCCAAGGCGGGGAAGAGGCCCCGGGTTCGCCGGCGCGTGGGGCGTTCACGGGTTGGGGGGGCCCGGCGGCGTGGAACCCACCGGCGTCCGCGCCCCCGGCCGGTTGGG
>JAJAZH010000415.1 GCA_026785815.1 Ramlibacter sp.
GGACTACCCTGCGCACTACGCGCTGCGGGATTCGCCTTGGGGCGGCCCGGCGGCTCATTGGACTACCCTCCGCGCTACGCGCTGCGGGATTCGCCTTGGGGCGGCCCGGCGGCTCATGCGGGTTCTTTCGGATCGAGCGCGAGCTCGAGCCGGCAGATCTGGTCGCGCAGGCCCAGGCGGCGTTTCTTCAAACGCCGCATCATCAGTTCGTCGGTCGGGGCTTCGTCGCCGGCGCGGTCGATCAGCGCGTCGAGGTCGGCGTGTTCCATTTTCAACTCGATCAGCCGACGCTCGGGGGAATGGAGATTGGAGTCCAAGGAAATTGACCCTGCGAGAGCAAGGCCCGGTTCGTTCGATAATACGTCTTTCGGGGGCTTCTTCGAGCGCAGCCACGCTCCCCCGGCAACGAAAGATACGCCAGCAAAATGTCCAAAGGTTACCGACTTACCGCCTCGACCGGCATCCACAAGGGCGACCGCGAATACCAGCAGGACCAGGTCGCCCTGGTCAGCCACCCGCGGATTCCAGGCTGCATGCTGGGCATCGTCGCCGACGGCATGGGCGGGCGCAGCGGCGGCCGCAAGGCATCCGACCAGGTCATGATGACCGTGCGCCAGTTGTTCGAGCGTTATGCGCCCCAACACGACGACGCGCCTTCGCTGCTCAAGCAGATGGTGCAGGAAGCGCACATCGTCATCAAGCTCACCGCAATCTCGGCCGAGCAGGAGCCGCACAGCACCTTCGCCGCCTTCCTGATCAACCCGGCCGGCGACTGTCACTGGGTCCATGCCGGCGATTCGCGGATCTACCACTTCCACGCCGGCAAGCTGGTGCGCCGCACGATGGACCACTCCTACGTGCAGACGCTGGTCGAGAAGGGCGAGATCAGCGAAGAGGAAGCCAATGTCCACCCCCAGTCCAACATCCTGATGGGCTGCCTGGGCTCCGATGACGACCCGCCCGCTGACGTGCACTTCATCCAGCAGATGCGGCCGGGCGACGTGCTGCTTGCTTGCAGCGACGGCGTCTGGCACTACTTCAGTCCGAGCGAGCTGGGTTCGGTGCTGTCATCGCTGTCGCCGCGTGAAGCGACCGAGTTCCTGATCGAAAAGGCACGCACCCGGGCCCGCGGCGGCGGCGACAACCTGTCGCTGGTGATCGTCAAGTTCGAGCCGCTCGACAGCTAGGTTCCGATTCTCCTGGCGCGGACTGCCGGGCCCGGATCACGGCGCCAGCGGCAGCGGTTTCACATCCTTGCGGCCTTCCGCCAGCCGCCTGGCCACCCGATCGCGGCGCTCCTGCGCCTCCTGCTGCCGCAACTGGGAGCGGCGCAAGGCTTCGGCTGAATCATGGACCCGTGCTGGCTTGACCTTCGGACTGGACGCTTGGGCGTCGCGGGCTTGGGGCCTGGCTTTGGTCGCCCGCACCGGGGCCGAGGCCGGGTCCCGCACCCGTGCGTCCGCGCGCTGCGCCAGATCGTCCTGCTTCTCGCGCAGCCGTTGCACCGATTCGGCCCGTTGCGCCGCAGCGTCCTGCTGGCTCTGCGCCGAATTGCGCTCATCGATGCTGCGGAGCCGGTCGCTGGCGCGGCGCTTACGCTCGGCCTCATTCAGCGTCAAATCCTGGCGCCTCAGGTCCGACAGCCGCTCCCGGCGTTGGGATTTGGCGGCGTTCAGGCAATCGTTGACGGCGAATTTCCGGTAGCAGGCGACCTCTTGCGAGGCGAAGCTGGCTTCGGTCTGGCTGCGCTCGGCCGCGATCCGCGCGCGTTCCGCCTCCGGGCCGGGCGCGGTCTGGGCCGCCGCGGCCAGAGAAAGCCCGGCGATAGCCAGAAAATACAGCTGCAATTTCATGTCAGGCGAGTGTCGACTGTCCGGTGCTCCAGGGCCAGAAATGCCGCCGACTGCATTTCGCTCAGGCGCGAGACAGTGCGCGGGAATTCGTGGGCCAGCGGGCCTTCGGTGTACAACGCGTCCGGCGCCACGGCGGCCGACAGGATCAGCTTGACGCGGCGGTCGTACAGCACGTCGACCAGCCAGGTGAAGCGGCGGGCCTCGGCTGCCATCCGGACCGGCATGTGGGGCACATCGCTCAGCAGCAAGGTGTGGAACTGGGTGGCGATCTCCAGGTAATCGTTCTGCGAACGGGGGCCGCCGCAGAGCGTCCTGAAATCGAACCACACCACGCCGCCGGCCCTGCGCCGCGCGCGGATTTCGCGGGCTTCGATGTGCAGCACCGGGTCGTCGTCGCGGGTTTCCGCCAGCCGGGTGAAGGCATCGTTCATCTCGGCGTCGGCCTGCGCTCCCAGCGGCGTGTGATAGAGCTTGACGCTTTCCATGGTGCGGCCGCGGTAGTCCACGCCGTTGTCGACGCTGATCACTTCCAGTTTCTGGTTGAGCAGTGCGATCGCCGGCAGGATGCGATCGCGGTGCAGGCCGTCGGGATACAGGTCGTCCGGCCGGAAATTGGAGGTGGTGACGAACCCGACGCCGTTGTCGAACAGCGCATCGAGAAGCCGGTGCAGGATCATCGCATCGGTGATGTCGGCGACGTGGAATTCGTCGAAGCAGATCAGCCGGTAGCGCTTGGCCATGCGCGCACCGAGTTCGTCCAGCGGATTGACCCGGCCCTGCAGGTCCGACAGTTCGCGGTGCACTTCGCGCATGAACTCGTGGAAGTGCAGCCGGGTCTTGCGCACCAGCGGAACGGCGTTGTAGAAGCAGTCCATCAGGAAGCTCTTGCCGCGCCCGACGCCGCCGTGCATGTAGACGCCGCGCGGTACCTCCGGCCGGTTGACGAGCTTCTTGAAGGCATTGGAGCGCTGCTCCTTGAACTGGGCCCACTCCTGTGCGCAGCGCTCGAGGGCGTCGACCGCGCGCAGCTGCGCCGGGTCGCTTTGGTAGCCGCGGGCTTTCAGTTCGGCTTGGTAGACGGCGTGGACGGACATAAACAGAATTGTCATTGCGGGCTCGACCCGCAATCCATGCCTGGCTGGCTCGCCGCCATGGATCCCGGCGCGAGGCCGGGATGACAACTATCTCAGAAGTTCAAGGTCCGATTGTCCACCGCCAGCGCCGCTTCCCTGGTGGCCTCGGACAGGGACGGGTGGGCATGGCAGATGCGGGCGATGTCTTCCGACGATGCGCGGAATTCCATCGCCACCACGGCTTCGGCGATCAACTCGCCAGCCATCGGGCCAACGATGTGGACGCCCAGGATCTCGTCGCTGACCGCGTCGGCCAGGAACTTGACCATGCCGGTGGTGTCGCCCATCGCCCGCGCCCGGCCGTTGGCCATGAACGGGAAGGTGCCGGCTTTGTATTTGACACCTGCTGCCTTGAGCTGCTGCTCGTTCTGGCCGACCCAGGCGACCTCGGGGCTGGTGTAGATCACCCACGGGATGGTGTTGAAGTTGACATGGCCGTGCTGGCCGGCGATGCGCTCGGCCACCGCGACGCCCTCCTCCTCGGCCTTGTGCGCCAGCATCGGTCCGCGCACCGCGTCGCCAACGGCCCAGACATTGGGCAGGTTGGTCTTGCAGTCGGCGTCGACCACGATCGCGCCGCGCTCGTCGAGTTGCAGGCCGACCGCCTCCGGGTTCAGGCCGATGGTGTTCGCCACCCGGCCGATCGACACGATCAGGCGGTCGACTTCGAGCGTCCGGGCCGCGCCCTTGGCGTCGGTCCAGGCCACCGAGACCCCGCTGGCGGTGGTCTTGACTTCGCCAACCTTGACCCCGAGCTCGATCTTCAGGCCCTGCTTGAGGAAAGCTTTGTGCGCTTCCTTTGCAATCTGCTCGTCGACCGCGCCCAGGAACGTGGGCAGGGCTTCCAGTACCGTGACTTCGGCGCCCAGCCGTCGCCAGACCGAGCCCATCTCAAGGCCGATCACGCCCGCGCCGATCAAGACCAGCTTCTTCGGCACGCCCTGGATCCGGAGCGCGCCATCGTTGGACAGGATCTTCGCTTCGTCGAACGGCACGCCAGGCAAAGCGCGGGCGTTGGATCCGGTGGCCAGGATGACGTGTTTTCCGCTGACGGTGTCCGGCGCGGTGCCAGCCACGCTGATGTCGTAGCCCGCATCGGTCTTGCTTGCGAAGGAGGCGCGGCCATGGAAGAAGCTGACCTTGTTCTTCTTGAACAGGAACAGGATTCCGTCGTTGTTCTGTTTGACCACCTGGTCCTTGCGCGCCAGCATCTTGCCGACGTCGATTCCCAGGCCCTCGATCTGGATGCCGTGGTCAGCGAAGTGATGGCCGGCCTGATCGAAATTTTCCGACGACTGCAGCAGCGCCTTGGACGGAATGCAGCCGACGTTGGTGCAGGTTCCAC
>JAJAZH010000416.1 GCA_026785815.1 Ramlibacter sp.
CGCCGACCCAGGGCGCAGCCAACCCGACTGCCGGGCCGACGCCGGAGCAGCGCAAGCGCTTCCTCGAGTCGGCCACCGACAACCCGGAGCAGCTGGAGCGCCGCAAGGCCTTGCTGGAGCGCATCGACAAGGGCGACCCGGCCGCGCTGGAGCGCTGGAACCGGATGATGGAACGGCGCCGCGAAGGTGGTGACGGCGGTGGCGCTGGTGGCGGTGGTGGAGGTGGTGGAGCGGGCGAGGGCGGGCCGCGCGGTCCGCGCGGTGAAGGCGGTCCGCCCGGGCCCCGTGGCCCAGCGCCGGCGCAGTGACGTGACGCCAGCCGCCTCGAACCGATGAGCCCGTCGCGTCCCTTCATCCTGCGTCCGGTGGCGACTTCGCTGCTGATGCTGGCCATCGTGCTGGCCGGCCTGGTCGGCTTCCGCTTCCTGCCGCTGTCGGCCTTGCCGCAGGTCGACTACCCCACCATCCAGGTGCAGACGCTGTACCCCGGCGCCAGTCCGGAGGTGATGGCGCAGACCGTGACGGCGCCGCTGGAACGCCAGTTCGGCCAGATGCCGGCCCTGTCCCGCATGGCATCGACCAGCGCTTCCGGGGTCTCGATCGTGACGCTCCAGTTCGGGCTCGGTCTGGCGCTCGACGTCGCCGAGCAGCAGGTGCAGGCGGCGATCAACGCCGGCGGCTCGCTGTTGCCGGCCGACCTGCCGGCGCCGCCGGTCTACGCCAAGGTCAACCCGGCCGATGCGCCGGTGCTGACGCTGGCGATCAGCTCCGATTCGCTGCCGCTGACCGAGGTCCAGAACATCGTCAACACCCGGCTGGCGCTCAAGATCAGCCAGGTCTCAGGCGTGGGCCTGGTGACGCTGGCAGGCGGCCAGCGTCCTGCCGTGCGGATCCAGGCCGACACCCGGGCGCTGGCCTCTTACGGCCTGACGCTGGAGAACCTGCGCACCGCCATCACCTCGGCCAATGCCAACAGCGCCAAGGGCAGCATCGACGGCCCGACCCGTGCCTACACCATCAACGCCAACGACCAGTTGCTGACGGCGGCGGACTACCAGAACGTGATCGTCGCCTTCCGCAACGGCGCGGCGGTGCGGATGTCGAACGTGGCGCAGGTGGTGGAAAGCGCCGAGAACGTCCGGCTCGGGGCCTGGTCGGCCGTCGGCGGCGAGTTAAGGCCCGCCATCATCCTGAACGTGCAGCGCCAGCCCGGCGCCAACGTGATCGCCACGGTCGACGCGATCCAGGCCCGGCTGCCCGAGTTGACAGCCGGCCTGCCGGCGTCGCTGCGGGTCGACGTGCTGAGCGACCGCACCACCGGCATCCGGGCCTCGGTCCAGCACGTGCAGATCGAACTGCTGCTGGCGGTGGTGCTGGTGGTGCTGGTGATCTTCGCTTTCCTGCACAGCCCGCGCGCCACCGTGATCGCCAGCCTGTCGGTGCCGATTTCGCTGATCGGCACCTGCGGCGCGATGTACCTGCTCGGCTACAGCCTGAACAACCTGAGCCTGATGGCGCTGACGATCGCGACCGGTTTCGTGGTCGACGACGCGATCGTGATGATCGAGAACATCTCGCGCCACATCGAGGACGGCGAGCCGCCGATGCAGGCGGCGCTGAAGGGCGCGACCGAGATCGGCTTCACCATCATTTCACTGACCGTGTCGCTGATCGCGGTGCTGATCCCGCTGCTGTTCATGGGCGACGTGGTCGGCCGGCTGTTCCGCGAATTCGCCGTGACTCTGGCCATCGCCATCCTGATCTCCGCGGTGGTGTCGCTGACCCTGGTGCCGATGATGGCGGCGCGCTGGCTCCCTCCGGCGCGCCGTCCCGCCGCCGGGCCGCCCCAAGGCGGGACAGCCCCCTCGGGGGGCAGAGAATCACACGAAGTGGGCGAACGTGGGGGCTATTTCGCCCAGATGGAAGGCTGGGGCGGCAAGCTGCAGCGTGGCTTCGATCGGGTGATCGAGCACTACGACACCGCGCTGATCTGGGTGCTGCGGCGCCGGACGCTGACGCTGCTGGTGGCGCTGGGCACGCTGGTGCTCACGGTGCTGCTCTACATCCTGATTCCGAAGGGGCTGTTCCCGACCCAGAACACCGGCCAGCTGCAGGCGCGGGTGGAAGCGTCGCAGTCGGTGTCGTACGCGGTGATGGCCGGGCTGCAGCAGGAAGTGGCGCGGCGCCTGATCGACGACCCGGAGGTCGCGACGCTGAGCAGCTTCGTCGGTGTCGACGCCGCCAACAACACCATGCTGCACACCGGCCGCATGCTGATCAACCTGAAGAGCGCGCGCGGCGACCAGCAGGCGGTGATGAACCGGCTCAAGGCCAGCGCCCAGCAGGTGCCCGGCGTCACGCTGTACCTGCAGCCGGTGCAGGACCTGACCATCGACGCCGAAAGCGGACCGACCCAGTACCGCTTTTCGCTGGAGTCGTCAGACAACGCGGTGGTGATCGACTGGGCCGCGCGACTGACGCAACAGCTGCGTGGCGTGCCGCAGTTGCGCAACGTCGTTTCCGACGCCAGCGCGTCCGGGGCCGCCGTGTATGTCGACATCGACCGCGACAGCGCGGCGCGCTTGAACATCACGGCCGCCAGCATCGACGAGGCGCTCTACAGCGCGTTCGGCCAGCGCATCGTCTCGACCATCTTCACCGAAACCAACCAGTACCGGGTCATCCTGGAGGCGCGGCGCGATGCCGAGGCCAGTCCGGCGTCGCTGGGCATGGTGCAGTTGCGCACGGCGTCGGGCGAGCCGACGCCGCTGTCGGCGGTGGCGCGCATCACCGAGCGCCAGGCGCCGCTGCAGATCACGCACGTGGCGCAGTACCCGGCCACCACCATCGGCTTCGACACCGCGCCCGGCGTGTCGCTGGGCAGCGCGGTGGGGGCGATCCGGGCGGCGGCGCGCGAGGCCAAGCTGCCCGCCAGCGTGACGCTCACCTTCCTGGGCGCCTCGGGCGCCTACGAATCGTCGCTCAGCAACCAGCTCTGGCTGATCCTGGCGGCGGTGATCTGCGTGTACATCGTGCTCGGCGTGCTGTACGAGAGCTACATCCATCCGCTCACGATCCTGTCCACGCTGCCGTCGGCGGGCGTCGGCGCGCTGCTGATGCTGATGGTGAGCGGCAACGACCTGGGCGTGATCGGCATCATCGGCATCATCCTGCTGATCGGCATCGTCAAGAAGAACGCGATCATGATGATCGACTTCGCCATCGACGCCGAACGCAATCACGGCAAATCGGCCGAAGAGGCGATCCACCAGGCCGCGTTGCTGCGCTTCCGGCCGATCCTGATGACCACGCTGGCCGCGCTGTTCGCCGCGCTGCCGCTGATGCTGGGTTGGGGCGAAG
>JAJAZH010000417.1 GCA_026785815.1 Ramlibacter sp.
CACCTCCCGGCCGCGGCGAAGACCGTGTTCGCCGAGGTCTGGAAGGACCCGAACTGCGGCTGTTGCAAGGACTGGGTCGCGCACCTGGAAAAGAACCGCTTCAAGGTCAAGGTCAACGACGTCGGCAACGAAGCGATCCGCACCCGGCTGGGCGTCGAGGCCAAGTACGGCAGTTGCCACACCGCCCTCGTCGGCGGCTATGCCGTCGAAGGGCATGTCCCGGCGCGCGAGATCTTGCGTCTGCTCAAGGAGAAGCCCGACGCCGTCGGGCTGTCGGTCCCCGGCATGCCGGTCGGCTCGCCCGGAATGGATGGCGCCGCGTACGGGAACCGCACCGATGCTTACGCCGTGCTGCTCTTGAAAAGAGGCAGCGCGCCCACCATTTATCAACGTTACCAAGGAAGCAAATCATGAAGTCGATCCAACGTGTTCTGTGCGCCAGCGCCCTGGCGATCCTCACCACCGGGTTCTCGTCGATTGTCCTGGCTCAGTCGACCGGCACCGCGGCGGCTCAGGCCAAGCCGGCAACGACCGAGATGACCGACGCCGAAGTGCGCAAGGTCGACAAGGGCAACAAGAAGATCACGCTCAAGCACGCCGAGATCAAGAACCTGGACATGCCGCCGATGACCATGGTGTTCCTGGTGAATGACGTTGCGATGCTGGACAAGGTCAAGGCTGGCGACAAGGTCCGCTTCAAGGCCAGCAACGACGGCGGCAAGATGACCGTCACTGAAATGCAGGCCGCCAAGTAACGTCCGGGGGCTGCAGGACCGGCCCCGAAGGCGGCAAATCAACTTTCACATCAAGGACCCATCCCATGACTTCCAGTCTCAAGTTCTCCATGCTTGCGCGCGCTGCCGCCTTTGCCGCGGCGTCCGCTCTGTTCCTCCCGTTGGCCCAAGCGCAGCCGGCCAAGCCCATGAGTCCGATGCCGGGCATGGCGGCTTCATCGATGGCGATGCCGGCTGGAGCAATGGACATGAAGTCGATGATGAAAGACATGAGCGACAAGATGGCGTCGATGACCATGTCGGGCAACCAGGACGTCGACTTCGCCGTGATGATGCGCATGCACCATCAAGGCGCGATCGACATGGCGCAGGTTGAGCTGAAGAACGGCAAGGAGCCGAAGATGCGCAAGATGGCCAAGGAAATCGTTGCGGCGCAGAAGAAGGAAATCGCCGAGATCGACAAGTTCCTGGCCAGCCACGGTCACCCGATGGACAAGACCAAGAAATAAGCAGTTGTTTGCGCTGTGGCAGTGCCGCTGGTTGCGTCTGAGCGCAAACTGCTGGCTTCGGGGCACCCGCCCTCCGTTCGATGGAAGTCCCCGCGATGCAGCTTTTGTCACCCGCTGTCCCGACTTGCGCCAGCGATTGCCAGGCCACCACGTCGATCGAGACGCTGAACCGCAGCTGTTTCTGCATCAGCCTCGATCAGTCAGAACTACGCAAGCAGCTGGAGGCCGACCTGGGCTTGCTGGGACTTCCCGAAGCCATGCTGGAGACGCACCCGCACCTGTTCGCGGCAGTTCCGATGTTCGTCTCGCGCGAGCACTTGCAGGCCATGGCGGGAGTGGTCGCCGCAGTGGAAGCGGTCGTCGCAACACCGCATTACAGCCAAACAGTCCTGGCCTGGGCGCCTGAAAACGCGCAATTCGATCCGGGCCCGGCCGGCGGCTTGCTGGGCTTCGACTTTCACCTCGGCCCGGCCGGCCCGCAACTGATCGAGATCAACACCAATCCCGGCGGCGCGCTTTTGAACACGGTGCTGGCGCGGGCCCATCGGTCCTGTTGCGCCGAAGTCGGCGGGCTGGCCATGGAGCCGATGGAAGCCGACGCGGTGGAGCAGGCGCTGTTCGAGCTGTTTCTCACCGAGTGGCGGCTGCAGCGCACGGACGGCGCACCGTCCGTTCTGGCCATCGTCGACGAACGGCCGGAGCAGCAGTATCTGTACCCCGAATTTCTCCTGTACCGCGAACTGCTCAAGCGCCATGGCATCGAGGCTTTGGTCTGCGATCCGGGCGAACTCGTGCGCCGGGCGGGCCGCCTTTGGCATGGCGACCAGCCGATCGACTTCGTCTACAACCGGCTGACGGATTTCGCGCTGGAGCAACCGGCCCAGGCCACGCTCCAGCAGGCCTACCTGGCCGGCGAAGTGGTCGTCAGCCCGCATCCGCGCGCCCATGCTCTCTATGCCGACAAGCGCAACCTCACGCTGCTCTGCGACCCGGCGTTCTTGCGCGCGACCGGCGTTGCTGCGAGTGCGGCTGCCGCTCTGCTGGCCGGCATTCCCCGCACCGAGATCATGACGCCCGACAACCGGGACGCTTTGTGGGCGCGGCGGCGGCAACTGTTCTTCAAGCCGGCTGCCGGCTATGGCAGCAAGGCCGCCTACCGCGGCGACAAGCTGACCAGGCGGGTGTGGGAGGAGATGGCGCTGGGCAGCTACGTTGCCCAGGCGCTGGTCGCGCCGAGCGAACGCTCCGTGGCCGGCACGCCGGAGGCCACGTCGCTCAAAGCCGATCTGCGCTGCTATGCCTATGCCGGGCAGGTGATGCTGGTGGCGGCGCGCCTGTACCAGGGACAGACCACGAATTTCCGCACTCCCGGGGGCGGTTTTGCTCCGGTGTTCACCCAAGCCGAGGTTTCCGATGCAAGCCAGTGAGATGAAGGACCCCGTGTGTGGAATGACGGTGACGGCAAAGTCACAGCATGTCTTCGAGCATGAGGGCCAGCCGGTCTACTTCTGCAGCGCCGGTTGCAAGGGCAAGTTCGCAGCCGATCCGGCGAAGTACCTGAAGCCGGCCTCGGCTTCCGGCTCCATGACCCCGCACGCGGCGGAGCTCGAACCGGCAGTCGCGGGCGCGATCTACACCTGTCCGATGCATCCCGAAGTGCGGCAGGACCATCCGGGTGCCTGTCCCAAATGCGGCATGGCGCTGGAGCCCGAGATGCCCAGCCTGGACGACGCCGACAGCCCGGAGCTGGTCGACTTTCGCCGCCGGTTCTACTGGACGTTGCCGCTCACCGTCGTGGTCACCGTGCTGGCCATGCTTGGACATCGGCTGCAATGGTTCGAGATGGCCACCCAGAGCTGGATCGAGCTGGTCCTGTCGGTGCCCATCGTGCTGTGGGCGGGCTGGCCGTTCTTCGAGCGGGGCGTGCAGTCGGTCGTCAACCGGAGCCCCAACATGTGGACGTTGATCGGTCTGGGGACGTTCGCTGCCTTCGCCTACAGCGTGGTGGCGACGGTGGCGCCGGGCCTGTTCCCCGCATCGTTCGTCGCCATGGGCCGGGTCGCGGTTTACTTCGAGGCCGCGGCGGTGATCATCTCGCTGACCCTGCTGGGACAGATCCTCGAACTCAAGGCGCGCTCGCAGACCTCGGCGGCGATCCGGTCGCTGCTCGGGCTGGCGCCAAAAACAGCCCGCCGGATCAATGCGGATGGAACCGAAGCAGACGTGCCGCTCACGCATGTGCACGTCGGCGACATGCTGCGGGTCCGTCCCGGCGAGAAGGTGCCGGTCGACGGTGTCGTTGCCGAAGGCAGCAGCGCGGTCGACGAATCGATGCTCACCGGCGAGCCGATGCCGGTCACCAAGCGCACTGGCGACAAGCTGATCGGCGCCACCTTGAACACCAATGGCGCGCTGGTGATGCGCTCGGAACGGGTGGGCTCGCAGACCGTGCTGGCCAGCATCGTGCAGATGGTGCTGCAGGCACAGCGCTCGAAAGCGCCGATGCAGCGGATGGCGGACGTGGTGGCCGGCTACTTCGTCGTCACCGTGGTGGGCATCGCGCTGCTGACTTTTTTCGCGTGGGGATTTTTCGGGCCGCAACCGAGCTGGGTCTATGGCCTGATCAACGCCGTTGCCGTCCTGATCATTGCCTGTCCTTGCGCGCTGGGCCTGGCGACGCCGATGTCGATCATGGTGGCCACGGGCAAGGCGGCGTCGCAAGGCGTGCTGTTCCGCGACGCGGCGGCGATCGAGAACTTCCGCAAGGTCGACACCCTGATCGTGGACAAGACCGGGACTCTGACCGAGGGCAAGCCGACTTTCGATCGCGCGGTGGCTGCAGAGGGATTCACGGAAGACGAGATCCTGCGCCTCGCTGCCAGTCTCGACCAGGGCAGCGAGCACCCGCTGGCGGATGCCATCGTCAAGGCGGCTCGGGCCCGTGGATTGGTGCTTGACAAGGCCGAGGGCTTCGAGTCCAGCACCGGCATCGGCGTGCGTGGCAGCGTGGGTGGCCGGCCGCTGGCGCTGGGCAACACGGCGCTGATGAACCAGATCGGCGTGGCCGTCGAAGGCCTGACGGCGCAGGCCGAAGTGCTGCGCGCGGAGGGCGCCAGCGTGATGTTCCTGGCCGTGGCTGGCAAGCCGGCCGGCCTGCTGGCCGTCTCCGACCCGATCAAGGCCACCACGGCGGAGGCGCTAATGGCGCTGAAGGCTTCGGGCCTGCGCGTCATCATGGCGACCGGCGATGGCCTGACGACGGCCCGGGCCGTGGCCGCCAGGCTGGGCATCGACGAAGTGTTCGGAGAGGTCAAGCCTGCCGACAAGCTGGCGCTGGTCGGCAGGCTGCAAAGCGAGGGCCGCGTCGTCGCCATGGCCGGCGACGGCATCAACGACGCGCCGGCGCTGGCCAAGGCCGACGTCGGCGTGGCGATGGGCACCGGAACCGACGTCGCGATGAACAGCGCGCAGGTGACGCTGGTCAAGGGCGACCTGCGGGGCATCGCTGTGGCACGCGCCATCTCGAAGGACACCATCGCCAACATGAAGCAGAACCTGGCGTTCGCCTTCGTCTACAACTCGCTGGGCGTGCCGCTGGCGGCCGGTGTTCTGTTTCCGCTCACGGGCTGGCTGCTGTCGCCGATGATCGCGGCGCTGGCGATGAGCCTGAGCTCGTTCTCGGTCATCACCAACGCGCTGCGGCTCAGGCGTTAGGTGGCCCTCGCAGCTTTCGCCGCGCCGTGTCACCTTGTTTTCCGATGGTGAACATTGACAGGCCGGTCTAAAAAAAGACCACTCCAAACCTTGGCCATTGGGCGAAGGTCAAGCGCCAAGCGGGTCAATCAGAAACTTATCGACGGCGCGTGAGCGCGCGGGAAGCGGGCCGGTGATCGTGCGCCCGGGCAGCGCGGTCCAGGCCGCTCAGGATCCCGCAGTTCGCGGCCACCTGATCGACCGGGCAAGCGGACCGAAGCGCCCGCAGCTCTTTCTGCAGCACCTTCAACTCGCTGATGCGCTGCGTGACGTGGCCGATGTGGGCGTCCAGCAGGTGATCGTCCTCGCCGCAGTTGTCCTGCGGAGAGTCCTTGTATTTCAGCAGCACGCGAACCTCGTCCAGCGCCATGTCCAGGCAGCGGCAGTGGCGGATGAACGCCAGCCGTTGCACGTGGCTGTGGTCATACAC
>JAJAZH010000418.1 GCA_026785815.1 Ramlibacter sp.
GTAGGACGCTGCCCACAAAGGCTGAAAGACCACTCCGATTCTCACCGAGCCGCGCGAAAGCCCATTCCCGGCCTCCTTGAAAGGGAAGACAAGAATTGGACGCAATTACATGGCGCGGTAGAAGATGTAGTCGGCTTGGTACTGCACGATCTGCCTGCTGCCGACGTTGGATGCGGCACTGGCGGCGGCCGGAGCGACGCCGCCCCGGGTGGCGACGCGCTGGATGTCAGTGGTGCCTACCATCGCGCCGCTGCCCATGGCCGGGTTGGCTTTCACCAGCTGGAACGGGATGCTGCCCGCCATGGCGGGAGAGACCGCCACCTGGGTGGCGGTGACCTTGGAGCCGTCCATGTTCTCCCAGGTGGCAGGCGGGCCGTCATAGCGGCCGACCTGGCGACCGTTGCGGTCCATCAGGCGGGCATCCGGACCAACGAAGACCCATTCGAATTGGCCTGCCGTGTTGGCCTTGGCGCGGCATTCATAGGTGATTTCACCGGTGCCCACGGTCTCCGTCAGCACCCGGTGTCCGGAGGGGACCTGCACCGCGCCAGGCAGGGCACTCTGGTTGTACGGGCTCATCATGGGGCTGCTGGCGCAGGCGGCGAGCAAGGTGGCGACCGAGGCGGCGAGAACGGTACGAATCAGCATGGATTCGCATGTCGCCCCGGCTGTCACATTGCCCTGAATCGGTGCGAGTACAACCGGCTGACCGGCAGCTTCGCCTTGGCGCCGCGCAGTTGCAGGTGCAGTTTGCCGGCCTCGTCCCGGGTCACGGTGTCGATGGTCGCGGCTCGCACCACGGTTCCCCGGTGGACCTGCCAGAAATCCTGTGGATCGAGCTGCGGCATCAGCTCGCGCAGGGGGGTGCGCAGCAGGTATTCGCGGCTGGCGGTCAGCACTCGCACATATTTGTCGGCCGCTTCGAGATACACGATCTCCTCGACCGGCACCATCCGGATGCTGCTGCCGACGCTGGCCTGAATCACCTTCAGGTAAGCCGCGCCGGGGGCCTGCACCAGCAAGCTGCGCAACTGGGCCAGCGTCGCTTCGACCGGGTTCGAGCCCTCGGCGCGCCGGGCCAGCACGTCCTGCACCCGGGCGACGGTCTTGAGCAGGCGAGCCGGCTGCACCGGCTTGACGATGTAGTCGACGGCCTGGGCATCGAAAGCCTGCGCCGCGTGCTGGTCGTAGGCGGTCACGAACACCAGCGCCGGAAACGGCTGGTGGTCCGGCCATTCGTCGGCCAGTTCGGCCGCGGCGTCGAGGCCGCTCTGGCCCGGCATTCGGATGTCGAAGAACAGCACGTCCGGCAGCAACGCCAGCGCTTGCATCACCGCCGAATTGCCATCGGCGACGGTCGCTGCGATCTGCAACTGTGGCCAGGCGCGAGCCAGTTCCTGCTGCAGCGACAGGGCCAGCAGCGGCTCGTCTTCGGCGATCAGCGCCCCGGGCGGCTTGCCGCTCATGTCGCGATCGGCAGCCGGGTTGTGGCACAAACGCCTTTGCCGACGTCGGCCGTGAAGTCCAGCCCCGCGGCTGCCCCGTACAGTGTCGTCAGGCGCTCACGCACCTGGGTCAGGCCGAAGCCGCGACCGCTTGCCGGTGCTCCAGCGGTTCCGACGCCGGTGTCTGCCACCTGCAACACCAGCGAGTCGCCATCGCGCCGCGCGCTCACCGTGATGCGGCCGCCTTGCACTTTCGGCTCCAGGCCATGCTGGATGCTGTTCTCGACCAGCGGCTGCAGCAGCAGCGTGGGCACCCTTTGCTGCGCCAGCTCGGGCGGCAGCTCCAGCGTGTAGACCAGTCGCGGCCCCATTCGCACCGCCATCAGCTCGAGGTAGTCGCCCAGCCGGTCGAACTCGGCCTGCAGCGTGTGGGTGCTCGCGCGGGATGCGCTCAGCGTCGCTCGCAGGTACGCGATCATGTGATCGAGCATCTGCTGCGCGCGCTGCGGGTCGGCGCCGATCAGCACCCGCAGGTTGGCCAGCGTGTTGAACAGCATGTGCGGCTCGAGCTGGCTTTCCAGCAGCTTGAGCTGCGCTTCGCTCGCGTGGCGCCGGGCTTCTCCCATTTTGCGCTGCAGGTATGCGCTCTTGTTGACGCTGTAGAAATAGAAGGACGCGGCAATTCCCGCCAGCACGGTGATCAGGACGTCGGCGCGCCATTGATTGACCGCGGGATCGGGCAGGTCCGGGAACAAGCCGAGGTACACGCACAGGGTGCGGGCCAGCCGCGTCCCGAGCAGATAACCCGCGGCGATGCCTCCCACGACCAGTCCCAGGCCGGCAAACCCCTGCGGCCATCCGGTTTCCGCACTCGACGGGAACAGGTGACGTCCCAGGTCGACGACCGCCCAGATGATCGTGCCGATGAACAACGAGAAGACCACGGGCGGGGCGTACGGGCGCTCGGGCTGGAAGGCGTACTGGATGGCCGCGATCGCCAGGCAGAACGCCAGCACCTGCAGCAGGTGCCGCAGCTTGGCGAGCCAGTCGATCGCCATGCGCTCAACCGCCGCCGCGCTCGCGCTGCAGCTTTTCGCGCTCGTTGCGCACCATCCGCTCGCGCAGCCCACTGCCGGCGCCCAGCACGAACACGGCGACACCGTGCAGCGCCAGGCCCAGGCCCCAGCCGAGCAGCGGAGCCACCGACCAGCGCCGCGTGCCCAGCGCGTAATGCGAGATCGCGAACAGGAACAGGTTGACCGCCACGTACACCGCGGCGTGGGTGTACCAGCCCAGTTTGGCGCCGGCGCGCTTGCGCGCCAGTTGATCGATCTCTTCGGAGGAGAGGGGCTCTTGGGTCATGCGAAAGTCATTCTAGGGGAGCAGGTGCCTGGTGAAGAACGCGGCAATCTTGCGGTCCACCTCGGGCAGCACGTTGCGGTCGAAGCCCGGCGGATCGTTCAGCAGCTCGCCTGCCGTCTTGCCGAGGACCGAAGCGGGCACCGGAGGCGACAGCAGGAAGCCATGGCCGGCGTCGGGCAGGTGCGCGATCCGCTCGCAGGGAGCGCAGGCCCGCAGGATCGGCTCGCTGTGGAAGCGGGGCGAAAGCCACCGGTCCTTGCCCGCCGTGACCAGTCCGAGCGGAACGCGCGGCGCGGCCAGGGACTCCGGGTCGAAGTCCGCCGCGGCGGGAACGCCCGCGACGATGGCGCGGATGCGCGGGTCGGAGTGGACCTGCCAGGTCGGGTCGTCGAAGCGCTGGCGAAGCACAGCCACCGCCACGTTTTTTTTCAGGCCGTCCAGCCAGCCGCCGGTCAGACGCGTGAACAGGCCGACGCAGGCGGGGAAATCCGCCTTGATGTGCGTCTCGCAATGCTTCAGGAACAGCCGCGGCGACCAGCGCCCTCCGGCGAGGCTGAGCGCCGTATGCCCACCGGCCGACATGCCGTACATGCCTACCCGGTCCAGTTCCAGCAGTGCAGCGAACCTCGGTGCAGCCGCCACCGCGTCGATGGCGCGGGACACTTCGGCAGGACGCTGTTTCCAGCTGTCCGGACCCGGGCTGCCTGTGTCCCTGTAGTTGTCGCCCTTGTGCTCGGGCATGGCCACGACGAAGCCCTCGGACACCAGCACACGGGCAAGCGTGCTGTGGACCCAGGGCGCGCCGCCCGAGCCGTGTGAAATGACGACGAGGCGGCCGTTGCCGCGCACGGGCGGCCCCTGCGGTGCCAGCTGCATCGTGAAGGGTCCCCGCGTCACGGACTGGTCGGCTGCGCTCGAGGGGTAATACAGGGTGACGGGACCGTCTGTCCCGGCACCGGGCAGCTCGGCGAGCCCGACCCCCGCGAGTGCGGGCAAGGTCGCGAGTAAAGCCACCGCGAAGGCGAGAAGCTCTTTCTTCATGGTGTTTCCTTTCAGGCGGTGAGAACGGGTGCGGAGGTGACGGCAGGCTGCCGGGCGAGGCGCAAGAGGCGCGCGGCCCGACCGATGAAGATGCCGCTGAACGCGCCGTAGATCGCGCCCACGAACAGCGTGTACTGGCTGTCGCGGGCCAGCGATGGTTGCATCGCGAGTTCCACATTGACGATGTACCTTGTCATGAAGATGCCGAGGATCAGCGCGAGCGGGACCCAGCTGCCGCGTAGCGTGAAGCGCCGCGTCGCAGCGGCGTACCGCGTGCCCGAAGGCGGCGGTAACGGTGCGATCAGCGCGAGCATCGCGGCGGCCGCGCCGGTCCACACCGCCAGCACTGCGCCGAACAGCGGCGCACTTGCGCAGGCGGTGGCCGTGCCCCAAAGGGAAAACAGGGTCATCGCGACCGGCATGAACGTTACGCGGCGCAAGGTGACGGTGCGGCCTCTCGCTTGGCTGAGGCCGAGCGTGACGAGGGCGGCCAGCAGGCCCCAGACCCAGAGGGGCGTGTTGGTGACGATGGAGCCGAGCATCTGCGGCCTGTTGGCGAGGATCTGGATCAGCATGGTGGTGTCTCCTTGGATGAAGGTTGCGGGGAAGCCTTCACAGCAGGCCCAGCTGCGACCAGAGCAGTTGCCCGAGATAGCGTTGCGGCAGCAGGCTCAAGCCGCCGGCCACCACGCAGGCCCCGATGTAGAGCGACAGCATGGCCTGGCGGTGGCGGGCGATGTTGCCTTTGGCCAGGGCGTAGAAGGCGCCGACCAGACCCAGCAACGTCACTGGCACCAGCAGGTGGATCGGGGTGTAGCCCGCGAGGTTGGGCAGGCCGAAGTCGCGGATGAAGATCGCGGAGACGGCGGTCACGATCATCAGCGTCACCCAGGCGTAGCCGAATGCGCGATGCAGCCGCGGCCGCTGCGCGCGGCCTTTGCGGGCCCAGAGTGCGACTGGGCCGACCAGGACGGCGCCGATGGCGGCGCTCATGTGGACGGCGATAAGGGGCGTGAGTTGCATGCGGGCTCCTGGGTTTCGGCTGGCGATGGCGAGACAGTAGCCAGCAGGCGCGGGTGCGGATAGCCCGATCGGACGAAACGCCGGAAAGCGGGAGCCAGATGCGTTGGGCGAGCGCGGGATTCGGATGAGGCGACGGCGCATTGCGATCAGTCGCCGCCGGGCCGGCGCTGGCGGCAGCGATAATTCGCGTCTTTCAAGGAGCGCGTGTGGATCTGGGACTGCTGGTCAAGGCCGCCATCATGGGCGTGGTCGAAGGGCTGACTGAATTCCTGCCGATTTCCAGCACCGGACACCTGATCCTGGCTGGCGCCCTGCTGGGCTTCGACGACGACAAGGCCAAGGTGTTCGACATCGCGATCCAGACCGGCGCGATCCTGGCCGTGATCATCGTGTACTGGCAGAAGATCCGCGACACCTTGATCGCGCTGCCAACCCAGCGACGCGCGCAGCGTTTCGCCCTGAACGTGCTGATCGCCTTTTTTCCGGCCGTGGTGCTGGGGCTGCTGTTCGGCAAGATGATCAAGGAAAACCTGTTCACGCCGGCGGTGGTGGCCAGCACCTTCATCATCGGCGGCTTCATCATCCTGTGGGCCGAAAAGCGCCCGCCGGCGGCCGTGCGGATCAACGACGTCGACGAGATGAGCCCCTGGGACGCACTGAAGGTGGGGCTGGTGCAGTGCCTGGCGATGATCCCGGGCACCAGCCGCAGCGGCGCCACCATCATCGGCGGCATGCTGCTGGGCCTGTCGCGGAAGGCGGCGACCGACTTCTCTTTCTACCTGGCGATTCCGACGCTGATCGGCGCCGGTGGCTACAGCCTGGTCAAGGAGCGCGGCTTGTTGACCGCCGCCGACTTGCCGATGTTCGCGGTCGGGCTGCTGTTTTCTTTCCTCAGCGCCTGGCTGTGCGTGCGCTGGCTGCTGCGCTACATCTCCAGCCACAGCTTCGTGCCGTTCGCCTGGTACCGGATCGCCTTCGGGATCGTGGTGCTGGCGACGGCGTGGAGCGGCCTGGTCACCTGGGCCGCGTGAAAGCGCCAGGGGCGCGTCAGGTCGGCAGGTCGTCGAGTCCGCGCAGGGCGGCTTCGATCGCCGCCGCCGTGGCGATCGGCTTTTCCATCGGGAACAGGTGGCTGCCGTCCAGCATCATCACCCGGCCCTTGGTTACCTTGAGCGTCATCGCCATCCCGACCTGCTTCATTTCCCGGGAGCTGCGGCCGCCGATGAAGGCCACCGGGCACTTCATCGGATGCCGCCGCAGCAAGCGGTCGAGATTGTCGGGAAGGGTGTTGTAGATCGTGGTCTCGATGTCGCGGTCGAAGCTGAGCACCCGCTGGCCGTCGACGTCGTGGGTGCAGTGGGTGACGTAATCGCTCAGCACCGGCTCGTCCCAGCGGGAGAAGGCTTTCTTGTGGCGCAGGTGCTCGACCACCTCGTCACGGGTCGGCCAGGTATTGCGCCGGCGCCGGCTGACCGCGCCCGGCGACATCGATCCCACCAGCGGCGTTCGCTTCATGGCCCTGAGCGCAGTGGCTTTCCAGCCCCCGATCAGGGGCGAGTCCAGCAGCAGCACCGCACGCGCCAGCTCCGGATGGCGCGCGGCGCACATCAGGCTCAGGAAGCCTCCGAGCGAATGGCCGACCAGGAACGCCGGCTCGCCCGCCTTCACCACTTCCTGCTCGGCGAACTCCTGCAACTGCGCCACCAGCTGCGGCCAGTTGTTGGTGACCGGGTACTTCGGGTCGTGCCCGAACTTCTCTACCGCCTTGACCAGGAACCCGCGCGAGCGCAGGTTCTTGAACATCACGTTATAGGTCGCGGCGGGAAAACTGTTGCCGTGGGAAAAGATGATGAGCGACATCAGGAGCTCGTCATCCCCGCGCAGGTGCCGAGCATCAATCTGGGCTCGTCATCCGCGCGCAGGCGGGGACCCAGAAGTGAATGCACTGGATTCCCGCCCCCCGCCGCCGCGGGGGCAGGCTCCGCGGGACTGACGTTCTTGTTCAAATCAAGCGTTCTTCCGGCCGCGAGATCTTCTTGAGCGGCTTGCTGCTGCCGTTGTCGACCTTCAGCGGCGTGTCGGTGTGGGCATCGTCCCAGAC
>JAJAZH010000419.1 GCA_026785815.1 Ramlibacter sp.
CGCCCGATTCAGCCCGTTCCCTGCGGGTTGCGGCCAAAAAGGCCATGCGCCGCGTTACAAAGCCTTGCCGGGGGGCGACCCCGGCTGCGTTTTGCGCCTTGCGCATGACCTTTTTGACGAGCAACGCGTCCTGCGTCAATCGTGTGAACAGGCCCTAGTCCCGGGCGGCGCGGTCCCCGTCACTCGTAGGCCGACATCGGCACGCAGGCGCAGAACAGGTTGCGGTCGCCGTAGACGTTGTCGACGCGGCCGATCGGTGGCCAGTACTTGGAGTGTTGATGCGCAGTGAGTCCAGCGGCGCCAATCTCGCGCGAGTACGGATGCGGCCAGTCGCCCTGGAGCAGGCTGGCTGCAGTGTGCGGTGCGTGCTTGAGCGGGTTGTCGTCCTGCGGCCAGTCGCCGTTTTCCACCCGGCGGATCTCCTCGCGAATGGCGATCATCGCGGCGATAAAGCGATCGATCTCGTCCAGCGTCTCGCTCTCGGTCGGCTCGATCATCAGCGTGCCCGGCACCGGAAAGCTCAGCGTCGGCGCGTGGAATCCGTAGTCGATCAGCCGCTTTGCGACGTCTTCGGCCGTCACGCCACTGCTGTCCTTGAGCGGTCGCAGGTCCAGGATGCACTCGTGCGCCACATGGCCGTTGGCACTCGCGTACAGAGTCGGATAGTGATCGCGCAGCCTCGCGCTGATGTAGTTGGCCGACAGGATCGCGGTCTCGGTCGCCAGCTTCAGTCCCTCGGCGCCCATCATCCGGCAGTACATCCAGCTGATCGGCAGCACCGATGCATTGCCGAGCGGCGCGGCCGAAATGGCCCCCACGCTTGCGGGCGAGCCCGCTGCGCTGCCCCCCGAGGGGGCCTTCGCACCTCGGGGCGGCCCAGCGGTGCTCAACGCGCCGACGGCAGCCGCGGTCGCATGGCCTGGCAGGAAGGGCACCAGGTCCTCGACCACGCACACCGGTCCGACACCCGGCCCGCCACCGCCGTGCGGGATGCAGAAGGTCTTGTGCAGGTTCAGGTGGCTGACGTCGCCGCCGAACTCGCCCGGCGCCGCGACCCCGACCAGCGCGTTCATGTTGGCGCCATCGACGTAGACCCGGCCACCGTGCCGGTGCACGAGCGCGCACAGTTCCCGGACCTGCATCTCGAACACGCCATGGGTGCTGGGGTAGGTGATCATCACGCACGCCAGCTGGTCGCTGTACTGCTCGCAGCGGGCCTGCAGGTCGGCCAGGTCGACGTTGCCGTTGGCGTCGCAGGCGGTCACCACCACCTGCATGCCCGCCATCTGCGCGCTGGCCGGATTGGTGCCGTGCGCAGACGAGGGGATCAGGCAGACGGTGCGCTGGCTGTCGCCGCGGCTGTCATGAAAGGCCTTGATCGCCAGCAGCCCGGCGTACTCGCCCTGCGACCCGGCGTTGGGCTGCAGGCTGATGCCCGCGTATCCGGTGGCTTCGCACAGCCAGGCCCGCAGCTGCCGGTCCAGCTCGGCGTAGCCGGCCAGCTGGTCGGCCGGCGCGAACGGGTGGATGTGCGCGAACTCCGGCCAGGTGACCGGGATCATCTCGCTGGTGGCGTTCAGCTTCATGGTGCAGCTGCCCAGCGGGATCATGCTGCGGTCCAGCGCCAGGTCCTTGTCGGACAGCGCGCGGATGTAGCGCAGCATCCCGGTTTCGCTGTGGTGGGTGTTGAACACCGGATGCGACAGAAAGCCGCTGGTGCGCCGCAACGCCTCGGGGATCAGCGGCTCGATGCCTTTCTCGAACTTCGCAAAGTCGGGCAGGGGCTGGCCGTCGCCGGCAAAGATATTCCACAGCAGGACCACGTCGTCGCGGGTGGTCGTCTCGTCCAGCGAGATGCAGACATATTCCTGGTAGTAGATGCGCACGTTGGCGCGCATGGCACGGGCCCGGCCGGCGATCGACTCGGTCGCGTCGCCGGTCTTCAGGCTGAGCGTGTCGAAGGCGCCGCCCGGCCGCGGTGGGTGGCCCAGCTGCTCCAGGCCCTTGGCCAGGATCGCGGTGTAGCTGGCCACGCGTTGGGCGATCCGCCTGAGGCCCTGCGGACCATGGTAGACCGCATACATGCTGGCAATCACCGCCGGCAGCACCTGCGCCGTGCAGATGTTGGAGGTCGCCTTCTCGCGCCGGATGTGCTGTTCGCGCGTCTGCAGCGCCAGCCGGTAGGCCGGGTTGCCATGCGTGTCGATGCTGACTCCGACCAGCCGCCCCGGCAGGTTGCGTTTGAGATCGTCGCGGCAGGCCATGAAGGCAGCATGCGGCCCGCCGGCACCCATGGGCATGCCGAACCGCTGGGTACTTCCGACGACGATGTCGGCGCCGAATTCTCCCGGCGGCAGCAGCAGTGTCAGCGCCAGCAGGTCGGCCGCGACGATGAAGGCCGCCTGCCGCGCATGCACGGTGTCGGCATCGGCGCGCAGGTCCTCGATGCTGCCGCTGGTGGACGGGTACTGCGCCAACACCGCGAAGAAGTCACCCTCCAGCGCCAGCCGCCATTCCTGGGCGGAGTTGGCGAGCGCCACCTTGATGCCGAGCGGCCTGGCGCGGGTCTGCACCACTTCGATGGTCTGCGGATGGCAGTCGCCGGCCACGATGATCACGTTGCTCTTGCTCTTGACGCTGCGGCGGGCCAGCGTCATCGCCTCGGCGGCGGCGGTCGCTTCGTCGAGCATGGACGCGTTGGCGATCGCCATCGCGGTGAGGTCGCAGACCATGGTCTGGAAATTGACCAGGGCCTCCAACCGGCCCTGTGAGATTTCCGCCTGGTAGGGCGTGTACGCGGTGTACCAGGCCGGGTTCTCGAGGATGTTGCGCAGGATCACGCCGGGCGTGTGGGTGCCGTAGTAGCCCTGGCCGATGAAGTTGCGAAACACCTGGTTGCCCGCCGCCATCGTCTTCAACTCGCGCAGCGCCTCCGCCTCCGTCACCGGTGGCGGCAGCTTCATGGGGCTCGAGCGCGCAATCGAGCGCGGCACGATGCTGTCGATCAAGGCGCGCCGCGAAGCTTCGCCGATCACCGACAGCATGTGCTGCTCCGCGGCGGCGTCGATGCCGATGTGGCGCGCAATGAATTCGGCGTGATTCTCGAGCTCGCCGAGCGGGCGGGCGGATTGCATCAGCATGGGTTCTCCGGGAATTTGGTGTCATTGCTGGCTCAACCCGCAGTCCATACGCCGCCGTCAGCGGACTGTCTGGATCCTGGATCAAGTCCGGGGATGACGAGGCTGCTACGCTTGCCTCGTCAGCTTGTCGTAGTCCGGCTTGTCCATCAGCACGTCGAACTCGGCCGTGTCCTTGACCAGGATCTTGAAGAACCAGCCGTTGCCTATGGGATCGCTGTTGGCCAGCGACGGATCGCCGCGCAGGGTTTCATTGACTTCGGTCACTTCGCCGGCGACCGGCATGTAGACATCGGCAGCGGCCTTCACCGATTCGACGACCCCGGCCACTTCGCCCTGGCTGTAGCTGCGACCGACCTCGGGCAGCTCGACGAACACCACGTCGCCGAGCGCGTCCTGGGCATGGACGGTGATGCCGACAGTCGCGTTGTGCGACCCCTCGAGCAGGACCCATTCGTGGTCGGATGTGTACTTCATGGTCATGGTTTCTCCTGTGTCTGTCACTGGTTCGAGTCGATGCTGGGCTGGTTCAGCCGCGGTAATAACGGTTCGGCACGAAGGGCAGGCTGGTGACTTCCATCGGTACCGGCTTGCCGCGAACGATGGCGTTCAGGCGGGTGCCGGGGGCGGCGGATCCGGCGTTGACGTAGCCCATCGCGACCGGTCGATCGACGGTCGGCGCCAGCAGGCCGCTGGTGACCTGGCCGACGCGCTGGCCGTCGGCGTCCTGCAGTTCGGCAGGTTCGCGCACGGGGATCCGTTCGAGGGCGACCAGGCCGACGCGCTTGCGTTCGACCGCGGACGGATCCTGCAACTGGCCCAGCACCCTGGCGGCGCCGGGAAAGCCGCCCTCGCGGGCTCCGCCCTGGCGTCGCACTTTCTGGATCGCCCAGTTGAGCGCCGCTTCGACCGGGGTGGTGGTCTTGTCGATGTCGTTGCCGTACAGGCACAGCCCGGCTTCCAGCCGCAGCGAGTTGCGCGCGCCGAGGCCGACTGGTTTCACCTCTGGCTGCGCCAGCAGCGCGCGCGCCAACGCCTCGGCCTGCGACTGGTGGATCGAGATTTCGAAGCCGTCTTCTCCGGTGTAGCCGCTGCGGGTAATGAAGAGATCGGCGCCGTCCCAGTCGAAGCGGCCGCCGGTCATGAACACCAGTTGTTGCACGCCCGGCACCAGCCGCGACAGCGCGTCGACCGCTTTCGGCCCCTGCAGCGCCAGCAGAGCGCGCTCCGGCATCGGGATCACCTGGCAGCGCGTGCCAATGCGCTGCTGGATGTGAGCGATGTCTTCGGCCTTGCAGGCGCCGTTCACGATGACGAAAATATGGCCCCCACGCTCGCTTGAAGGCTCGCTGCCGCCCGAGGGGGCGTTCGCTTCTCGGGGCGGCCCGTCGAAGCTCAGGTCACTACCCCGGTTCACCATCATCAGGTCGTCGATGATCGTTCCTTGGTCGGTCAACAGCAGTCCGTAGCGCTGCTTGCCGACGCCCAGGCCGATCACATCCACCGGCACCAGCGTCTCGAAGGCGGCGGCGGCATCGGCGCCGACCAGCCGCAGCTGGCCCATGTGGGACACGTCGAACAGGCCGGCGGCGGCGCGGGTGTGCAGGTGTTCCGCCATCAGGCCGGCCGGATATTGCACCGGCATCGCGTAGCCGGCGAAGGGCACCATGCGGGCGCCGAGTTCGACATGCAGTGCGTACAGCGGAGTGCGGGCCAGGTCGTGTTCTTGGGATGCGTTCAAGCGGACTCTCCAGGGGCAATCGGATTCATCGACCTCACGTCGATGGGCTGCCCCTGCTGTCCGCTTTACCTGAGAGATTCGCCCCGTGACGGGGTTTGCTCCTTCGGTGGGCCGGACTCGTCGAGTCCAGGCCTCTCTCCAGCAGGGAAACGTCCCGCAACCGGGGCGCCTCGTCAGTCCTTGGTGCCTGAGCGTTCGGGTTGTCCCTGCGCCTTCGGCGGCTCCTCGGGGGAGCGCTCTCCTGACGGCGTCAGTATATCTCCCGTCATTCCCGCGCAGCCTGCCCCCGCG
>JAJAZH010000420.1 GCA_026785815.1 Ramlibacter sp.
CACGGGGCCAGCGGCCCCCGCAGCAGGCAGCGCCCGCGAGCACCGCCATGGCGGGCGCGTTCGCGAAGCTGCAGCGGCCCGGCAAATAACCCGCGACCCAGACCACGGCGGCTACATCGAGCTGGCCAGCAGCTCCTCGTATTCGTCGCGGCTGGCGAGGCGAGGATTGGTCTTGTGGCAGTGGTCGGCCAGCGCGCCATGGATGATCCGGTCATACCAGTCGCGCTCGACCCCCATCGCCGCCAGCCCGGAAGGCAGTCCGAGCCGCGCGTTCATGTCCCTGATCGCTTCCGGAATGTCCGTCGCCGACGGCAAGCCCATCGCGTGGGCCATCCGCTGCAGCCGGTTTTCGGTCCGGACCGAATCGGCCTGCGCGTTGAAGGCAACCACCGCAGGCAGGAACATCGCGTTGAGCGTGCCATGGTGCAAGCGCGGATCGACGCCGCCCAGGCTGTGGCTGAGCGAATGGACGCAGCCCAGGCCCTTCTGGAACGCCATCGCTCCCTGCATCGACGCGCTCATCAGGTTGAGGCGGGCCTCGCGGTCGCTGCCGTCGCGGGTGGCGCGCTCGATGTGGGCCCAACCGCGCTGCAGGCCGTCCAGCGCGATGCCGTCGGCTGGCGGATTGAAGGCGCTCGACATGAATGTCTCCATGCAGTGCGCGATGGCGTCCATGCCGGTCGCCGCTGTCAACCTGGGCGGCAGGCCGAGCGTCAATTCCGGGTCGCAAATCGCCGTCTTGGGCACCAGGTGCCATGAGTGGAAGCCGAGCTTGCGGTGGTCGTCCACGATCAGGATGGCGCCCCGCGCCACTTCGCTGCCGGTGCCGCTGGTGGTCGGCACGGCGATCAGCGGGACGGCCTGGTCGGTGATGCGGGCGGAGCCGCCTTCGATCGTCGCGTAATGGGTCAGCGGACCTTCGTGGGTGGCGGCGATGGCGACGCCTTTGGCGCAATCGATCGCCGAGCCGCCGCCCACCGCGATCAGGCCGTCGCAGCGGTTGGCGCGGTACACCTCCACTGCCGCGCGAACCGCGGCTTCGGTCGGGTTGGACGGCGTCTGGTCGAATACCGCGACCGGCAGCCCGGCCAGGACATCCTGCGCTTTCTGCAGCACGCCGGCCGCTCGCACGCCGGCGTCGGTCACGACCAGCGGCCGCGTGATGCCCACCCGTTCGCACTCCTGTTTCAACAATTGCACGGCGCCGTAGTCGAACTGGATCTGGGTGACGTAGTAGATGAAGGCCATTGCGGCTCCGGTACGATGGAAAAACACTCACTTTAAAGCAGCGCCGGCGGCGGGCATCGACCCACTCCCGCACTGCGCTCCACCGCCACCATGAAACGCCAGGATTTTCGCTTTTTCCACCGCCTGCGCGTGCGGTGGGCCGAAGTCGACATGCAGAAGATCGTCTTCAACGCGCACTACCTGATGTACTTCGATACCGCCGTCGCCGACTACTGGCGCGCCATCGCGCTGCCTTACGAGTCGGCCATGCAGCGGCTCGATGGCGACCTGTACGTGAAGAAGGCGACCGTTGAATTCAACGCATCGGCCCGAATGGACGACCGCCTTGCCATCGGCCTGAAGTGCGCGCGCATCGGCAACTCCTCGATGACGTTTTCCGGCGCGATCTTTCGCGGCGACGAGCTGCTGGTCACCTGCGAGCTGGTCTACGTGTTCGCCGATCCGGCCAGCCAGACCTCGCGCCCGGTGCCGCAACCGCTGCGCGAGGTCCTGACGGGGTACGAGGCCGGGAACGATGTCGTCGAGGTGCGAACCGGCCGCTGGGAGACGTTCGGGCGCGATGCGGCGGCGATGCGCACCGAAGTGTTCGTGCAAGAGCAGCGCATTCCCAAGGAACTCGAATGGGACGACGCCGACGCCAGCGCACTGCATGCGGTGGCCTACAACCGCCTGGGACAGCCGGTTGCCACTGGACGGTTGCTGCAATCCGAGGCCGGCGTGGCCAGGGTCGGACGGATGGCGGTCGACCGGGTGTTGCGCGGCTGCGGCCTGGGTGAGCGGGTGCTGCTGGCGCTGATGGCGGTGGCTCGCGAGCGGGGCGACCACGAGGCGGTGCTGCACGCCCAGCGCAGCGCCGAAAGTTTCTACGCCCGGCTCGGCTACGTGGCACGGGGCGCGGTGTTCGAGGAAGCGGGCATCGAGCACATCGAGATGGCCAGGACTCTCGATTGAAGCGATGAGGGCCCGAAAAAAGCGCAGTCTCGAACGCTCCGCCCTGGGCGCTGACAGCACGACTGGCGCTCTTATTCCGAGTCCGAAACCTGACCGCGGCCCGATCGGCCGCGAGCCGGGCCGAGGCGACTGGACGGCGATCGTGCTGGCGCTCGCCGTGTTCCTGGCCCCGGCGCTGGGGGTGCCGCACGAGGAGATGTTGCAGGACACGCTGAAGTCGATCGTGGTGTCGTTCGCGGCGCTGCTGGCCGCGCTGCTGTTGTTCTGGCGGCAGCGCAACCGGCTGGAACCGCTGCGGTGGCACGCGCTGCTCTGGCTGCCATTGCTTTTGATGGCCTATGCGCTGGGGAGCATGGCCTGGTCGCACACCTACCTGGGCGCGGTGGAAGCGATCCGCTGGTTCATCTTCAGCCTGTTGCTGTGGCTGGGACTCAACACCTTGTCCCGCGAGCGCCTGCCGCTGCTGGCATGGGGCATCCATGGCGGCGCGGTGGTGGCGTCGCTCTGGGCGGCGCTGCAATTCTGGTTCGAGTTCGCCTGGTTTGCGCAGGGGCCGAACCCGGCGTCGACTTTCGTCAACCGCAATTTCTTCGCCGAGTTCGCGGCCTGCACCCTGCCTTTTTCGGCACTGCTGCTGGCTCGCGCGCGCCAGCGCGGACTGATCGCCGGCCTGGCGGTTTCAACCGGCCTGGTGATCGTCGCCATCCTGATGACGGGCACCCGCAGCGCGCTGGCGGCGATGTGGCTGCAGCTGCTGCTGGTGTTGCCGCTGGTCCTGTGGCGCTTTCGCAGCCAGTTCGCCTTCAGCCAGTGGGACGGCTTTGGCCGGGTGCTGGGCATCGGACTGCTGCTGACCACTGTGATGAGCCTGGGGGTGATTGCTGCCGGCAATCGAAGCATCCAGCAGGAGCTGCGCGGTTCGACCGCGCTCGAACGCGGCTTCAAGCGCAGCGCCTCGATCTCGACCAGCGACGAGTCCCTGGGGATTCGCAAGGTGATGTGGAAGGCGACCGCGCGAATGATCCAGGCGCGGCCGCTGAGCGGCGTCGGCGCCGGCGCATGGGAAAGCGAAATCCCGCTGTACCAGGCCGACGGCGCGCAGCTCGAGACCGACTTCTATGTCCACAACGAGTTCCTGCAGCTGCTGGCGGAATACGGCCTGGCCGGATGGATCTTCCTGTTGCTGCTGGCGGCTTACCTGCTGTCCGCGGCCTGGCGGACAATCAGTGATCGCACACCGGCCGGTCTGGCCGAGGCCCCTTTTCGCGCCATCGTGCTGTGCAGCCTGCTGGCCCTGATGATCGTCAGCAACGTCGGCTTTCCGTGGCGGATGGCGACCACCGGTGCGATCTTCGCACTGGCCCTGGGCGCGCTGGCCGCGTCCGATGCACGGCTGGGCGTCGGCAGTCGGTGGGCAGTGGCCAGCGTGCACTGGCGGCCGGCGTTCTCGCAGGCCGGCCTGCTGGCCAGCCTGGCTGGCCTGGTGCTCGCGGCCTTCATCTCGGTGCAGGCGGCCCGGTCCGAAAGCGCAATCGTCAAGGCCGCCAGGATCGCGCTGGCGATCGCGGGTTCCGGCGATTCGCGCAACCCGCGCTTCGATGGCCGCA
>JAJAZH010000421.1 GCA_026785815.1 Ramlibacter sp.
CGACCACACCGGTGTAGGATTGGCCCTGAGATCTCGAACAGCTCGAGTCATGGATTGCGGGTCAAGCCCGCAATGACTGGATTGCGGGTCAAGCCCGCAATGACAGGATGGCGGGCCAAGCCGGCAATGACAGGATGGCGGGCCAAGCCCGCAATGACAGAATTTTTGTCATCCCGGGCTCGACCCGGGATCCATGCGTCCGCGCTGCGATGGATCCATGCCTGCGTGCTGCCGAGGATCCGCACCCACGCTCCGACGGGCCGCAGCCACCGCCCAATTCGCCTCAGGCCAGCTTCTTGACCAGCACCAGGCTCTTGCGATCCCAGTTGTATTTGCGCTTGCGGGCCTCGGGCAGCCAGTCGGGGTCCATCTGGACGAAGCCGCGTTTGAGGAACCAGTGCATGGTGCGGGTGGTCAGCACGAAGATGCTGTCCAGGCCCGCTGCGCGGGCTCGTTGCTCGATGCGCTTGAGCACTTTTTCGCCGTCGCCCTGGCCTTGCGTCTGCGGCGAAACCGTCAGCGCCGCCATCTCGCCGGTCCGGGCCTCCGGGAACGGATAGAGCGCGGCGCAGGCGAAGATCACGCCGTCGTGCTCGACGATCGTGTAGTTGGCGATGTCGCGCTCGATCTCCGTGCGGTCGCGCTTGACCAGCGTGCCGTCGCGCTCGAATGGTTCGATCAGCTGCAGGATGCCGCCGACGTCGTCGGCCGCGGCCTCGCGCAGGCTCTCCAGCTTTTCATCGACCACCATGGTGCCGATGCCGTCGTGCACATAGACCTCCAGCAGCAGCGAGCCGTCGACCGCGAACGGGATGATGTGGCTGCGCTCGACCCCGGCCTTGCAGGCCTTGACGCAGTGCTGCAGGTAGAAGGCGGTGTCGGTCGGCTGCTGCGGGTCCGGCAGGTCGGCGATCAGCTGCTGCGCCTGCGCCAGCGGCAGTTCGGTGTCGATCGGGTTAGCGTCCGATTCCGGCTGCAACGGCTTCACGCGGATGCCCGGGATCTCGGCCAGGAACACCAGCTTGTCGGCCTGCAGCGCGATCGCCACGCTGGTCGCGACTTCTTCCATCGTCAGGTTGAAAGCCTCGCCGGTCGGCGAAAAGCCGAAGGGCGAGAGCAGGACCATGGCGCCGAAATCGAGCGTTCGTGTGATTCCCGCCACATCCACCTTGCGGACCAGCCCGGAATGCCGGAAGTCGACGCCGTCGACCACGCCCACCGGCCGCGCCGTGATGAAGTTGCCCGAAATCACCCGGACGGTGGAGCCCGCCATCGGCGTGTTGGGCAGTCCCTGGCTGAAGGCGGCCTCGATCTCGTAGCGCAGCTGGCCCGCCGCCTCCTGGGCGCAGTCCAGCGCCACTTCATCGGTGATCCGCATGCCGTGCGAGTACTTCGACTGCTGGCCCTTGGCCCGCAGCTGCTCGTTGACCTGCGGCCGGAAGCCATGCACCAGGACGATCTTCACGCCCATGCTCTGGATCAGCGCCAGGTCCTGCGCGATGTGCGGCAGCTTGCCGGCGGCGATCGCTTCACCGGTGAGGCCGACCACGAAGGTCTTGCCCCGGTGCATGTGGATGTACGGCGCCACCGAACGGAACCACGGCACGAAGGTGAAGTTGAAGACGGTGGACATCGCTCGGTCTGACAAAGTCGCAGGAGTGTACGGGAATGGTAGTGGAAGAAGACTGGCGTCCTGCTGCGGGCGCAGGTATGGTCGGCAGACATGAATATCGTGGCGGTGGCTTTCTGGGGAGCGTTTTTCGGGTCCGTCGTGCTGATGATCGGCGGGTCGCTGGTGGCGTACGCTCTGTCGCTGCAGCGGGTGGCGCTGCGGGCCGGCCTGACCGCTGCGCTCTCGGCGCTGTTCGTCGTCGCCTACATCGGATGGCTGCCGATCGATGACCTGGGGGTCGAGCAGCGCGTGCTGGCCCACATCGCGGCACTGTGTTCAATGCTGCTCGGGCTGATGTTGCTGGCGCTGCTGGGGATGATGCGCCGGCCGGACCACCGGCGGCAGGTCCTGGCCTTGACCTTCGGCCTGGCGGCGCTGGTGGTCGGGGTCGGATGGATCCTGCAACCGGTCGAAGCACTGGCCCTCGGTTGCGCGGTGGCGTTCCTGATCGGTTCGGCCGCCCTGGTCGTTTGCGTGCGGGCGGCGCTGCGCGGTGACCGGCTGGCCTGGCTGGCGCTCTCCGGAGTGTTTTTCCTGATACTGGCGCTGGTCGGCCTGAGCTGGATCGCCCTGGCCCAGGTGACCGCCTGGCCGCTGCACGTGTTCAGCGCCCTTTGCGGCATGGCCTACCTGGGCTTGTTTTCCGCCGTCCTGTGGGCCCGCTACTCCTACCTGTTCGAGCTGCGCGAAGTGATGGCGCACGGGCCCAGCTACGACCCGGTGACCCGGATGCGGTCGCACGCCGAGACCGGCCAGCTGGTCGGCTCGGTGTTCCAGGACATCGACGGCCAGCCGCAGCCGGTCGGGGTGATCGCGATTTCGATCGGCAACCTGTACGCGCTCGAACAACTGCATGGGCGCGGCGCGGCCAACCATGCGCTGTACGTGTGCGCCAGCCGGCTGCGCCGGACGGTGCCGGCGGAGGTCGAGATGGGACGGCTGGCCGAAGACGGCTTCCTGCTGCTCACGCGCAAGTCGGTCGATGGCGTGCGGCTGGTTGCGCTGGCCCGGCGCGTCGCCAACCGGCTGGCGCAGCCGGTGTCGCTCAACACGTCGGACCCGACCGAGCTGGAGGACAACCGCGCCAGCTGGGTGGCGGACGTCGGGGTCGGCGTGCTGGCCGCCGCCACGCCGCTGGTGCGGGCCTCGACGGCAGTCAGCATGGCGCGCGCGATGTCGCGCACCGCCTGGAGCTTCGGCAGCCGGATCGCGTGGTTCGACCGGGAGACCCGCCAGATCTCCGAGCTGCCGCTCACCGACGGGCCGGTCCGCTGATGGGAGCGCTCGCCGCCGGTTTCTGGGGCGCTTTTTTCTGCGCCGTGGCGCTGATGCTGGCCGGCTCGCTGGCCGCCTTCTTCCGCTCGCTGCAGCGGGTGGCGTTGACGGCGGCCCTGTCGGCGCTGATCTCGGCCCTGTTCGTGATCGCCTACCTGGGCTGGCTGCCGCTGGGCGGCGCCGACACGCAGGCCCGGGTGCTGGCCCACTTCGCGACCATTTCGTCCTCGGTGCTGGGCCTGATGCTGCTGGCCATGCTGGGGCTGCTGCGCCAGCGCAAGCGGGCGCAGCGCTTTCGCCACGCCCTCGCCACGCTGGCCGCGCTGGTGATGCTCGCCGGCTGGGCGCTGCCGCCGGCCCAGGCGCTGGAGCTGAGTTCCGCGACCGCCCTCATGGTCGGCGCGCTGGCGCTGGCGGCCTGTTTGCGAAGCGCCCTGCGTGGCGACCGGCTGGCCTGGCTGGCGTTCTGCGGTGTCTGCTTCATGCTGGTCGCGCTGGCCGGCCTGACCTGGATCGCGCTGCACCGCGAGCGCGTCCAGTGGCCGGTGCACGCCGTCAGCGCCGTCGCCGCCACCGCCTACCTGACCAGCATGGCGCTGGCGCTCTGGGCCCGCTATTCGTACCTGATCGAGCTGCGCGAAGTGATGTCGCACGGCCCGGCCTACGATCCGGTGACCCGGATGCGCTCGCATGCCGAGACCGGCCAGCTGGTGGGCGACGTGTTCAAGCCGAGCGAAGGCGGCGGCGAGAGCCAGCCGATCGGCGTGATCGTGATTTCGATCGGCAACCTCTATGCGCTGGAGCGACTGCATGGCCGGGGCGCGGTCAACCACGCGCTGTTCGTCTGCGCCAGCCGGCTGCGGCGCGCGGTGCCTGCCGAAGTCGAGATGGGCCGGCTGGGCGAGGACGGGTTCCTGCTGCTGACGCGCAATTCGGAAGACCCGGCGCGGCTGGTCGAGATCGCCCGGCTGGTGGCCGCACGGCTGGGCCGCCGGGTGTCGCTCAGCGCGTCGGGCGATGCCGCCGCGCGGGAGGCTGGCGTGCAGGGCTGGGTGGCCGACGTCGGTGTCGGCGTGCTGGCCGCGGCGACGCCGCTGATGCGCCCCTCCGCCGCCGTCAGCA
This sequence comes from Ramlibacter sp., assembly GCA_026785815.1. Lineage (GTDB taxonomy): Bacteria > Pseudomonadota > Gammaproteobacteria > Burkholderiales > Burkholderiaceae_C > Ramlibacter. The sequence continues at coordinate 4,070 of JAJAZH010000421.1, forward strand.
TGGCCCGCGACATGTCGCGCGCCGCCTGGAGTTTCAGCAGCCGGATCGCCTGGTTCGACCGCGAGACCCGCAAGATCTCCGAGCTGCCCCTGACCGACGGGCGTTAAGGTTTTTGCTGCATTTTGACCGGGGCCGCCTCGCGGCACCGACGCAATCGGGGCCTGATGCCTCGCGAAAACCCGCGGCTTCGATGTTTCGCGCCCCATGCTCGCCAGGAAGAATTCGGGATATCGATGGGCTGTCCACGGCCGCAGTCGGCTGCAGGGCCCTCTAGGTAGAGGAGTTTCACTGTGTGATTACCCCTATTTTTATAACCACCCCTGTCAGATCTGACAGGGGTCAAGCCTAGGTCATCAGTGTTATTCAGCAAAGTACCCCACTGACAAGAAGGAGTGGGGCGTGGATCCGCTGCATACAAAGGATTTGATTTGGGCCATAGGCTCGTGTTGCGCGCTTCATCGCATTCCTTTTGATGCGGGGCTGTTGCTTAGCCAACATGCGCCGCCTTACGGAGCAGTCACGCTGATCACTGCTGCCAGGGCGATCGGCTTCTTGGCGCAGCAACAGCCGCTCAAACTCAAGGACCTTTCGACCACCACCGGCACGGTTGTGTTGTTGCTGGCTGGTGGCGACGATGGGCCAGCGATCGGGCTGGTGCTCAGCGCCACGCAGGAAACGATAACCTGGTATGCGGCCGGCAGCAACGAGCCGGTGACGCAGGCCCTTGCCGATTTCGCTGCGCGCTACACCGGCGAGGCGGTGGTCTTGCGCAAGCGCCCTGAAGCTGCCAACGATGCCGATGCCCCCGCCGCCGCCAGGTTTGGCTTTCGCTGGTTCGTGCCCGAACTGCTCAAGCACCGAAAGGTCTGGCGCGACGTGCTGGGTGCCAGCCTGGTCCTTCAGTTGTTGGCGCTTGGCCTGCCGCTGTTCACCCAGGCCATCATCGATAAGGTGGTGGTGCATCAGACCGAGAGCACGCTCATCGCTCTTTCCATTGGCATGGGAATCTTCCTGGTCTTCACGGCCATCATGAGTTGGGTGCGCCAGTATCTGGTGTTGCACACCGGGAACCGGGTCGACGCGGTACTTGCCGCAACCGTGTTCGACCACTTGTTCAAACTGCCACCACGCTACTTTCAGCACCGGCCCACAGGTGTCATCGCCGCCCGCTTGCAAGGCGTCGAGACGATTCGCGAATTCGTCAGCTC
>JAJAZH010000422.1 GCA_026785815.1 Ramlibacter sp.
CCTGGAAGTCGACCAGGTGCGGCGAGGTGTAGAGGCCGGTGCGCCAGCCGGCCTGCAGCGCGATCGCCTCCAGCATGGCGCAGGTCGAACCCTTGCCATTGGTCCCGGCGACCGTGATCACCGGACAGTCGAAGCGCAGCCCCATCCGCCCGGCCACCGCCTGCGAGCGCTCCAGCCCGAGCTCGATGGCCCGGGGGTGCAGCCGCTCGCAATGATCGAGCCATTCCTGAAGATTTCGCATAGGGGGAAATTGTCGCCGACGCCGGCGATGATCGCGGCATGACCCAAACCATCACCTTGTACGGCATCGCCAATTGCGACACGGTCCGCAAGGCGCGCGCCTGGCTGACGCAGCGCGGCGTGGCCCATCGCTTTCACGATTTCGCTAGGCAAGGCCTGCCGGCAGACGTGGCGAGCTGGATCGCCACGACGGGCTGGGAGCCGCTGTTGAACCGAAAGGGCACGACCTGGCGAAAACTCGATGCGGTCACGCGCGACGCCGTGGTGGACGCGCCGACCGCAATGGCCGTGATGCAACGCAACCCCAGTGTGGTCAAGCGGCCGGTGGTGGACTGGAGCCCCGGGATCACGATCGGTTTCGATCCGCAAGTGTGGGAGCGGCTGGCGGGCCGCTGAGGCACTTTTACCCCTGCTTTACCGCTGGGTTGCGGACAAATTCGGGCGAATTGCCTAGACTTTGGCGATCCGGATCACGAGTGAGGCTCCCCATGAAAACATCCATCGCCCTCGGCGCGGTCGCCGCGCTCGCCACCCTGGGCTTCGGCGTCCAGGCCCAGGACTTCACCGGCAGGGTGATCTCCAGCACGCCGGTCGTGCAGCAGGTGCAGGTGCCGCGCCAGGTCTGCAGCAACCAGCCCTACGCCGTCCAGCAACCGAGATCCGGTGCCGGTGCCGGTGCGGTGATCGGCGCCATTGCCGGCGGCGTCCTGGGCAACACGATCGGTCATGGCAGCGGACGGGCAGCAGCCACGGTCCTGGGCGTGGTCGGCGGTGCCGCCGTCGGCGACCGGATCGATGGCGGCGGCGTTGGCTACCAGAGCGGTCCGCAATGCGTGACCCAGACCTTCTATGAGAACCGCACGGTGGCCTACAACGTCACCTACGAGTACGGCGGCCGCCAGTTCACGGTGCAGATGCCCAACGATCCGGGCCCGTCGCTGCGCCTGCAGGTCTCGCCGGTTGGCAGCGCCGCACCGCTCGACCTGGCGTATCCGGTCGCCAGCGGTGACGCCGCCATCTCCGCGCCTGCCGGCGTGGTGAGCGTTCCCGGCTACGTGGCTTCCGCCTCGGCGTTCTATCCCGCCTACGCTCCTGCGTACGCGCCGGCTTACTACCCGGCTTACGCGCCGCGCTACGACTCGGCATACCCCGGTTATTACGCGCCGATCGGCCTGTCGCTGGGCTTCGGCTTCTCGCGCGGCTGGGGCGGTCACCACCACCATCACGGCCACCTTGGTGGTCACCGCGGCGGTCACCGCTGATCGATTCCCCCGCGCATCAAAAAAGCCGTCGCTTCGACGGCTTTTTTCATGCGCACCACGATCAGAGCGTGGTCTGCAGCATCGCGCCCTTGAACAGCACAGGGCCGGTCGGGCCGCCCGCGCCGGGAACGCCGCCCTTGGGCTCCAGGCTGACCGCCAGGGCCGGCATTTCCCTGACCTCGCCCTCGGCGGCGGTCATCTTCATCACCGCGCCACTGCCGAGCACGCCAAGCGACCGCGGCCCGCCGGCCGGCGGCAGCGCCCAGAGCTGCAGCGACTTGTCGGCAGCTTCCTGGAAGCCGCCGACGCGCTTGAGCGTCAGCGTGTTCTGCCTGGGATCGAAAGTGACCAGCATCGAGGCCGCCGACTTGTCGTCGGCCAGCACGGCGACGTACTGGATCTGCGGCATGGCCTGCATCCGCGCCGCCAGTTCGGCGTTTTGCCGCGCCAGCTGCGTGCCTTGCTGGCGCACCTGAGCCAGTTGGCCTTCCCGGCTGGAGACGTCGCGGCTCAGGTTGACGCCCACCACCACGGCGGCGACGCTGGCCACCACGCCCGCGAGCGCGGCGCCACGCCACGGCCCCAGGCCGCGCCGCAACTTGTCCAGCATGGCGTTCTCCTTCGGTGTTGCAACGGCTGCCGCCGGCGCCGGGTCCAGCAGGTTCTCGATGCGCTTCCACACGTTGGGGCTGGGCTGCTGGTGCGCCTGCAGCTCGGTCATGGAGGCAAAGCGCTCCTGCCAGATCAATGCGGCAGCGCGGACCGTGGCGCTCTGACGCGCCAGCGTCTCGAAGCGGCGTCGGGCGCCGCCACGCAGCGTTCCCAGGCCATAGGCGGCCGCCAGCCGGTCCAGCAGTTCGGGGGAGTTCAGCAGGTTCATGCGAGCCTCCTTCAGGCGAAGCGGGACATGCAGCCGCGCAATTGTTCGAGCCCGCGGCGAATCCACGTCTTGACCGTGCCGAGCGGGAGCTTGAGCTGCTCGGACAGTTCGCTGTGGCTGAGGTCGCGCAGGTACGCGAGGCTGACCACTTCACGCTGCCGGCCATCGAGCTTGCGCAGGCATTCATGCAGGGCCCTGGCCTGTTCGCTGGCCTGGGTTGTGTCCATCGGGTCGGGCGAGGCGCCGGCGACGGTTTCGCTGATCGCGTCGTCCAGTTCCAGCACCGCATCGGCGCGATCGCTGGCGCGCCGGCGCCGGAAGTCCAGGGCCCGGCTGCGCACGATCACGCCCATCCAGGCCATCGGCGGACTCAGGGTCACCCGGTAGTCGACGGCGATCCGCCAGATATTCAGATAGGCCTCTTGCAACACGTCCTCGGCCCACTCACGGTTGCTCACCACCCGCAGCGCCACGCCATACAGCTTGGAGGAGGTCAGGTCGTAAAGCTCGCGCAAAGCGGCCTCGGCGTCGGCGGCGCGGGCGCCGGGAAGCTGGCGCGCGGCGACGCGGTCGATCAGTTCGATCAGCTGAAGGTCTTGAAGCTCGTGGGGCATGGTGACATTGTCGCGCTACTCATCCACTACGCAGCCGGCGGGCCCGTGGATTCAGGACCCCCTCGGGGCTTGACCTTAAAATTGGCCTCATGAGTACCGAAAAAATCGACGGCGTCGCCGTGACCACCCAGGCCAATGTCTACTTCGACGGCAAATGCGTCAGCCACGGCATCACCCTGGCCGACGGAACGAAGAAGTCGGTGGGCGTGATCCTGCCCGCCAGCCTCACTTTCAACACCGGCGCCCCGGAGATCATGGAATGCGTCGCCGGCAGCTGCGAGTACAAGCTGGCCGGCAGCGAACAATGGCAGCGCTCGTCGCCGGGCGAGAAGTTCAGCGTGCCGGGCAACTCGAAATTCGAGATCCGCGTGGCCGACGCCTACCACTACATCTGCCATTTCGGCTGATCACCTCCGAGCGCCATGGCCACCATCCTCGAACACCTGCCCACCGGCCAGAAGGTCGGCATCGCCTTTTCCGGCGGCCTGGATACCAGCGCGGCGCTGCACTGGATGCGCCTGAAGGGCGCCGTCCCGTATGCCTACACCGCCAACCTGGGCCAGCCAGACGAGCCCGACTACGACGAGATTCCGCGCAAGGCGATGGAATACGGCGCCGAGAAGGCGCGCCTGATCGACTGCCGGACCCAGCTCGCGGCTGAAGGCATCGCCGCGCTGCAGGCCGGCGCCTTCCACATCTCCACCGCCGGCATCACGTACTTCAACACCACCCCGCTGGGCCGCGCCGTGACCGGCACCATGCTGGTGGCCGCAATGAAGGAAGACGACGTCAACATCTGGGGCGACGGCAGCACCTACAAAGGCAACGACATCGAGCGCTTCTACCGGTATGGGTTGCTGGCGAATCCGGGCTTGAAGATCTACAAGCCGTGGCTGGACCAGCTGTTCATCGACGAACTGGGCGGCCGTGCCGAGATGTCGGCCTTCATGACGCAGGCCGGCTTCGGCTACAAGATGTCGGCCGAGAAGGCCTATTCCACCGACTCCAACATGCTGGGCGCCACCCACGAGGCCAAGGACCTGGAGCAGCTTTCCAGCGGCATCAAGATCGTCAACCCGATCATGGGCGTCGCCTTCTGGAAGGACGAGGTCGCCGTCAAGGCCGAACAGGTGACGGTGCGATTCGAGGAGGGCCAGCCGGTGGCGCTCAACGGCCAGAGCTTCGATGACCCGGTGGCGCTGATCCTGGAAGCGAATCGCATCGGCGGCCGGCACGGCCTGGGCATGAGCGACCAGATCGAGAACCGCATCATCGAGGCCAAGAGCCGCGGCATCTACGAGGCGCCCGGCCTGGCGCTGCTGTTCATCGCCTACGAGCGGCTGGTCACCGGCATCCACAACGAGGACACGATCGAGCAGTACCGCGACAACGGCCGCAAGCTCGGCCGGCTGCTGTACCAGGGGCGCTGGTTCGACCCGCAGGCCATCATGCTGCGCGAAAGCGCGCAGCGCTGGATCGCCCGCGCCATCACCGGTGAGGTGATGCTCGAACTGCGGCGCGGCAACGACTACTCGCTGCTCAACACCGAGTCGCCCAACCTGACCTACCACCCGGAACGCCTCACGATGGAAAAGGGCGAATCGATGTTTTCCCCGCGCGACCGGATCGGCCAGCTGACGATGCGCAACCTCGACATCGTCGACACCCGCGACAAGCTGGCGATCTACGCCCGCTCCGGGCTACTGTCGATGGGGGCAGGCGCCGCGATGCCCAGGCTGGGCGGCGACGGCAAGGACTGAAGCCGGGCCGGCTGTGGAACAAAACAGCCGAGCCAGCATCTAATCAAGTGCCGCTGCAACTTGCAACGGCAGGAGGTCAAGACCATGTTGCAGATGAAGCATTGGCAAGACCCGGCCAACGCCGTGATCGGCGCCTGGCTGGTGATGTCGCCCTGGGTCCTCGGGTTCCAGAACAGCTCTCCGGCGCTGTCCAACAGCCTGATCATCGGGATGGCGCTGCTCGCCACGGCGCTGGGGGCGATCTTCCTGCCCCGCGCCTGGGAAGAGTGGACCGAGGCCGGCATCGGCGTCTGGATGGTGGCGTCGCCCTGGCTGTTCGGATTCAGCAACCTCGGCGCCGCGCTCCTGAACGCGGTGTTGAGTGGGGTGGTGATCCTGACACTGGCGCTCTGGGTGCTGGCCACCGACAAGGACTGGGGACTGTGGAAAGACAGCGCGGTGCGCTGACCGCGTTCGCGGCCCGCTGACCGCGCAGGACCGCGGCTAGACCACCACCGGCTCCGGCTCCAGCCGGATGCCGAAGCGCTCGTACACGCTGGTCTGGATGGCGCGGGCCAGCGTCACCACCTCGCCGCCGGTGGCGCCACCGCGATTGACCAGCACCAGCGCCTGCTTTTCGTAGACGCCGGCGTTGCCGACCGATTTGCCTTTCCAGCCGCAGGCGTCGATCAGCCAGCCGGCCGCCAGCTTCACCGTGCCATCGGGCATCGGGTAGTGCACGATGTTCGGCTCGCGGGCGATGATGTCCGAGCACTGGTCCGGCGTCACTGTCGGATTCTTGAAGAAGCTGCCGGCATTGCCGAGAACACGCCAATCCGGCAGCTTGGCGCCGCGCACGGCGCAGACCCATTCGTAGATCTGCTGCGCCGACGGCGCGCTGATGCCAGTCTCCTTCATCTTGCGTTCCAGGTCGGCGTAGCCCAGCACCGGCTTCCACGGCTTGGGCAGCCGGAACCGGACCCGCAGGATCAGCGCACGCCCGGCCAGGCCCAGGTCGCCCGGCTGGCCGGCCTGGTGCTTGAAGACCGAGTCCCGGTAGCCGAAGGCGCATTTCGCCGCATCGAGCGTGAAGATCTTCCCGGTCTGCAGGTCGATCGCATCAAGCGACTCGAACCGGTCCTGTAACTCCACTCCGTAGGCGCCGATGTTCTGCACCGGCGAGCCGCCCACCGTGCCTGGAATCAGCGCCAGGTTCTCCAGCCCCGGCAAGCCCTGCTCCAGCGTCCAGCCGACCACGGCATGCCAGTCCTCGCCGGCGCCGGCTTCAACGATGGCCGCCCGCGGACCGTCGTCCACCACCCGCCGGCCCATCACCTCGACCTTCAGCACCAGCGACTTGACGTCGCCGGTCAGCACGATGTTGCTGCCGCCGCCCAGCACGAACTTCGCCCGCGCGGCCAGTTCCGGGTCTGCCAGCAGCTGGCGGACGTCGTCCTCGTCCTTCACCCGCACCAGCTGGCGCGCCTTGGCGACGATGCCAAAGCTGTTGTGCGCCTGCAAGGGGACGTTTTGCTCCACGATCATGGGAGAATTGTCGCATCCGCCAACAGCTTATCGAGGAAGCGTCCATGCCGTCTTTTGACACCGTCTGCGAGCCGAACATGGTGGAGGTGAAAAACGCCGTCGAGAACACGGCCAAGGAAATCGGCACCCGCTTCGACTTCAAGGGAACGTCGGCGGCGGTGGAACTGAAGGACAAGGAAATCACCCTGTTCGGCGACGCCGATTTCCAGCTGAACCAGGTCGAGGATGTCCTCACCAGCAAACTGACCAAGCGCAGCGTCGACGTTCGTTACCTGGACAAGGGCGACGTGCAGAAGGTCGGAGGCGACAAGGTCAAGCAGGTGTTCAAGGTGCGCAGCGGCATCGAGACCGAGCAGGCCAAGAAGATCACGCGGCTGGTCAAGGACAGCAAGCTGAAAGTGCAGGCGGCGATCCAGGGCGATGCGGTGCGCATCACCGGCGCCAAGCGCGACGACCTGCAGGCGGCGATGGCCCTCATCAAGAAGGACATTCCCGACATGCCGCTGTCGTTCAACAACTTCCGCGACTGATGCGCCGGCTGCTGCTCGCACTGGCTGCGCTGGCCGGCTCCGCCAGCGTGGCGGCCCAGGCGGTGTCGCTGCAGGGCATGCTGGGTTCCAGGGCCTTGCTGATGGTGGACGGCAGCGCGCCACGCGGAGTCGCGCCGGGCGAGACGCATGCGGGGGTCAAGGTCATTTCGACCACCGGCGACCAAGCGGTGGTCGAGATCAAGGGCCGCAGGCACACGCTGCGGATGGGCGAATCGCAGGTGAGCGTCGGCGGCTCGGCGAGCGGTGCGCGCGGCAACCGGATCGTGCTGTCCGCAGCCAGCGGCGGTCACTTCCTGTCGCACGGCACGATCAACGGCCAGGCGGTGCATTTCATGGTGGACACCGGCGCCACCGCGGTCGGCCTGGGCATTTCGGAAGCCGAACGGCTCGGAATCAACTACAAGGCCGGGCAACCGGTCCGGATGCACACCGCCAACGGCATCACCGCCGCCTGGCGGGTCAAGCTGGCTTCGGTGCGCGTGGGCGATGTCGAGGTCCATGACGTCGACGCCGTCATCGGCATCCATTCGATGCCCTACGTGCTGCTCGGCAACAGCTTCCTGTCGCGCTTCCAGATGCGTCGCGACAACGAGCAGATGGTGCTGGAGCGTCGTTACTAAGCTTCGATCGCCGACGCCCGGCCCGAAGGGCCGCGGCCCTTCGCCAACCCCTCCTGATGCCGGAATCTTCCTCCGAATCCACCACCGCGCGGCTGCGCCAGGAGCAGGACCTGTCGGCTTTCGCGCCGCTGCGCTGGCCGGTGTTTCGCATGTTGTGGTTCACCTGGCTGGCCGCCAACACCACGATGTGGATGAACGACGTGGCGGCCGCCTGGCTCATGACCTCGCTGGCGCCGTCGCCCTTGTGGGTGGCGCTGGTGCAGACGGCATCGACCTTGCCGGTCTTCCTGCTCGGCCTGCCCAGTGGCGCGATGGCCGACATCCTGGACCGCAAGCGCTACTTCCTGCTGACGCAGTTCTGGGTCGCGATCATTGCCGCCGTCCTGTGCGCGGCGGTCGTGATGGGATGGATGAACGCGCCGTTGCTGCTGGCGCTGACGTTCGCCAACGGCATCGGCCTGGCGATGCGCTGGCCGGTGTTCGCCGCCCTCATTCCCGAGGTGGTGCCGCGGCCGCAGTTGCCGGCGGCGCTGGCCCTGAATGGCGTCTCGATGAACAGCTCGCGCATCATCGGGCCGCTGGTGGCCGGCGCGCTGATCGCCGGCGCCGGGATCGAGTGGGTGTTCGTGCTGAACGCCATGCTGTCGCTGACCGCCGCCTTCGTCATCATGCGCTGGCGACGGGAGCATCGCGAGAGTCCGCTCGGACGCGAACGCCTGTCCAGCGCCATGCGGGTCGGCCTGCAGTTCGTCCGGCAGTCGCAGCGGATGCGGGCGATGCTGCTGCGCGTGTTCCTGTTCTTCCTGCACTCGACTGCGCTGCTGGCGCTGCTGCCGCTGCTGGCCCGGGCCCTGCCAGGCGGCGCCGCCGGCACCTTCACCTTGCTGCTCGCCGCCATGGGGGCCGGCGCCATCGTCGCAGCGCTGTTGATGCCGCGCATCCGGCGCTGGCTACCGCTGGAGCGGCTGATTCTGGCTGGCACGGTGCTGCAGTCGGCGGCGGCGCTGGCCGTGGCCTGGGCGCCGTCGATCCATGTCGCCGTTCCGGCGATGGTGTTGTCCGGAGCGGCCTGGATCGCGGTCGCCAATTCGCTGACGGTGGCCACCCAGATGGCGCTGCCAGACTGGGTCCGCGCGCGCGGCATGTCGATCTACCAGATGGCCTTGATGGGGTCGACCGCCTCCGGCGCAGCCGTGTGGGGCTCGATCGCGACCTGGACCGACATCCACACCAGCGTCGGCATCGCGTCCGTGAGCAGTGTGCTGGCGCTGCTGGTGGCGCAGCGGCTGCTGCCGGACCGCGGGATGGAGGAAGACCTGACGCCATCGCGCGAAATCAAGGCCCCGGTCGCAGCGTCGCCGACGGGCGTCGGCCGGGTTCAAGTCCAGATCGAGTTCCGGATCGATCCGGCCCGCGCTGCCGAATTCGAGGCGGCGATGCAGGAGAGTCGTCGCAGCCGGATGCGACAGGGCGCGCTGGAGTGGGAACTGCTGCACGACCTGAACGAACCGGCGCGGTACATCGAACAGATCACCGACGAATCCTGGACCGAGCACCTGCGCCGTTTCGACCGCGTGACGACCGCCGATATCGCCTTGCGCGATCGCAAGCTGGCCTTCCACCTCGGCGAAACGTCGCCTCTGGTGTCGCGCTACTTGCTGCGCAACTAGCGTCCCGGGGCCGCTGGCTTGTTCGCCCCCAACCGCGATTCCTTGCCTTTGATCAGGCGGTCGATATTATGGCGATGGCGCCACGCC
>JAJAZH010000423.1 GCA_026785815.1 Ramlibacter sp.
GGGTTTGCCGCAACCAGGTGCTGGCCCTGGGCACCGGGCGCGAGATCGAGGTGATGAGCGACGAGGTGGCCCGCAAGGTGCAGACCCCCGGCGTCGCCGACCGGCACACCCGCCAGGAGCGCGAGGACCTGTTCTTCGCCGCCATGATGCGGGTGCTGGACCGGGAGAATCCCGGCTATCGCGACTGAGGTCCCGGCCAGGCCCACCTGTTCCACGGCGTCTTTCTGCCTGGCGCCCCCGGCTATCTCATCGCCGCTGCGAGCGTCGCCACCAGCTGCTTCGCCGACTTCGCGGTGGCGGACTTGCCGGTGATTGCCAGCGCCGGCGGACGCTGCAGCATCCGCTCGAAGACCGCACGCACTTCGTCGGCGGTGAGGGTTTCGATGATGCCGATCGATTCCGGCGTCGAACCCGGCACGCCGCGCACAAACAGATCCTCGACCGCGCGCTCCATCGTCTCGTAGCTCCGTTCCGCGGCGCGCACCCGGGACACGATCAGCTGGTTCTTCGCCCGCTCCAGCTGCACGTCGTCGATTTCGCGCGTGTGCGCACGCAGCAGAGCGCCGGTCGCGGTCAGCAGCGCATCGAGCTTGTCGGGTGTGGTGACGGCATGGACGGTGAAGTTGCACCAGGCGTCGCCCGCATCCGTCGTCGCGTGCGCAGAGTAGGCCAGCCCGAGCCGCTCGCGCACGGTGTCCGTGAACGGGGACGACATGCCGCCGCCGAACAGGGTGGCCGCCACCGAGGCGGCGAGCCGCCAGCGACGGTCCGGCAAAGTTTCGCCCGGCGGCGGCACCACGGGCCAGGCCAGGTTCACGAAGACCTGCGAGACCTGGCTGAAGCGCTCGCCGACCGCGCTGCCGATGTACTTCGCTGGCGCCGCCGGAGTTGCCACTGATGCTGCGGCACCGGGTGCCTGCGGCATGCCGGCGAACAGCCGGTCCGCCTGCGCGAAGAAGGCATCGACGTCGAAGGCTCCCGCTACCGCGACCACGGTCTTTTCGGCAACGTAGTGCGACCGGACATGGGCGACGAGGTCGTCGCGGGTGAAGCGCTCGATGTTCGCCAGGGTGCCGATCACCGGCATGCCCATGGCGTGGTCGCCCCAGATGGCGCGCTCCAGCATCTCGGCCGATCGGTCCTCGGGATCCTCCTCGTACTCGATCGCCTCCTGCCGGATCACTTGCAGCTCGCGCTCCAGTTCGATCGGCGGAAAGCTGCTGTTCAGGACGATGTCGGCCGTCATCGTCAGGAACTGATCGACGTGCTTGCCCAGGCCGGTCATGAAAAAGCCGGTGGTGTCCTTGCTGGTGAAGGCGTTGACATCGGCGCCGAGCCGCTCCGCGTCCAGATTGATGGTCTGCACCGAACGCGTGGCCGTGCCCTTGAACGCCATGTGCTCCAGGACATGGCTGACACCATTGGTGGCGGGCGTTTCGTCGCGCGATCCCACCCGCACGAACACGCCGACACTGGCGCTGCGGACATGGGGCAGCGGGATCGCCAGCAGCCTGACCCCGTTGGGGAGGGTCTTGATGACGGCGGCGTCGCTGCCGACGGCGGGCGATTGAATTTCAGACATCGAGGCGTCCTTCGACGCAGGGCAACAAGGCTTTCGCCGCCTCGATCCGCAGGTTCAATTCAATGGTCGGGTCGTTCATGACCTCCAGCAAGAAGCGCCGCGGGTCTTGCTGGCCGCCAGCCGGCGTCGCCCGCGCCCCGATCTGGTTGCTTTGCGAAATGGGCGCCGCCACCATCATGCCGCCGGCCGGATCGGCGCCAATCGCCCCGGCGGACGCCAGCCGTTCGACCGCGCGCCGCCAGTCGGCGGGCTTCATGCTTTGCAGTCGCGACAACAGGTCGGCCTGCGCCGCCGGGCTCGGCGGCAAATCGAGCCAGGGCTCCTCACCGAACACTGCCGCCAGGTCCGGGGCGACGAATGCCGACCAGCGGCCGGGAGCGACTTCGATTGGCGGAGGCTGCAGCTCCCCTGGGTCGGCGTTCTCCTGGCCCGACCCGAAACCAGACTGGATGTTGGTTCGAATGCGTTCCGGCATCACCTCACCCAGATATCGCTCCCGCAGGGATTGCAGGAAGGCCGCCGCCTGCGCCGCAGACACCGGCTCCTGGAGCGAAAACCACAGCTGCAGGCCGTCGATCCCCGAAACGGCGATGCCGGGTGCGGGCAAATGCAGGTCCGCCTGCACGCCCTGCCAGACCCGCGCGAGTTCATCCCAGGCCGTCGCTCCCGCCAGTTCCAGCACCATCGCCCGCACCTGGCCGCCACGCATCGGGTCGGGGCGGCTCGGGCCGTTCGCTGGCTGCCGCGCTGCGTCAGAAAGGGAGAGGCGCTGTAATTCGTCTTGGAGTCGGGTCATGCTCGATTGTGAAGCGGCGCGGCCCGGGTTCGCGTCTGGCTGCGTTGTTCGCGTCGGTCGCCAGCTAGAGCGCTATCGACGGCCGCTCCGCCAGCGCCGCGCGCCAGCGCACGATGTGTGGATGCTGCTCGCCCGGCTTGACCTTGACCACCCGGGCAAAGTCGACGGCCACCACGGCGGTGATGTCGGCGATGCTGAACCGGTCGGCCGCGATGAACTCGCGGTCGCCAAGGCGGGTGTTCAGGGTGAGGAAGAAGTTCTGCACCCGGGCCAGTCCGCGCTGCGCCAGCTCCGGAATCTGCGGGTAATCGACCGGCCCCGGCAGCGCCCGGTTGGCCATCGCCGGCGCGCTGTTGCGCAATGCCTCGGCGATCGCCAGCAGGCCCTCGAATTCGACGCGCCAGTTCCAGCTCGCGATTTCGGCTTTTTCCCCCGCTGTGTCACCCAGCAGCGAAGGCTGCGGAAAGCGCGCCTCCACCCAGGCGGTGATCGCGGCGTTGTCCGTCAGCAGCATGCCGTCGTCGGTCCGCAGTGCCGGCACCGTGCACTGCGAATTCACCTGCCGATAGGCCTCGCCCAGATGCTCGCCACTCCGCAGGTCAACCGGCACCGTGTCATGGACGACGCCTTTCTCGGCCAGCAGGATGCGGGCCCGGCGCGGGCTGGGGGCGGTGGCGCAGTCGTACAGCGTGATCATGGCGTCTCCATGGCTTGGGGAAGTGCGTTCAGTCCGGCGCGGCCAGCTTGTCCTGGGTCTTGCTGTCGAAGTCGCTGGCCTCGTGCCGCTCATGCAGCTGGCTGGCGGGCTCACCCCAGGTGCGATTGACCATGCGCCCACGTTTGGCCGCTGGCCGCTGCGCGATCTGGTTGGTCCAGCGCAGCACGTGCCTGTATTCCTGCACCTGCAGGAACTCGCCGGCGCTATAGAGCTGGCCCTTGACCAGCGCGCCGTACCAGGGCCAGACCGAGATATCGGCGATCGTGTAC
>JAJAZH010000424.1 GCA_026785815.1 Ramlibacter sp.
CGCCGGCGCCCGGCTGGTCCAGGTGCTGGGATCGGTTTTCGACCAGGCCATGCCGCTGGCAAGGTTCGGGCTGGCGGACGCAGCCGTTGCGCTGCGCGACCTCGAGCCGGCGCTGGAGCGCTGGGTCCGCGCGCCACGGCGCCAGCCCGGCGAGCCGATGCCGGCAGCGACGCCGCGCGTGCTCGACGTGCTGGGTGAATTTCTATAATCCGCCATGCCCCTCATCCCCCGACCGCGGCCGATCGAGCCGAGCGCCTTCGAAGGGCCAGCCGACCAGGCTGAAGTCAAGTACGGCCTGCCGCGTCACGTCCAGTTCTGCAAGCGCTGCGTGATCTCCAACCAGCGGCCCAATTCGGCCGTGGAGTACCAGCACACCAGGGGCAGCCGCAAGGCGACCATCGCCTTCGACGACGAAGGCGTTTGCGACGCCTGCCGCTTCGCCGCGCAAAAGCACGGCGTGATCGACTGGAAGGACCGCGAAGACCAGCTCGCCGCCCTGTGCGACCGGTTTCGCAGCAGCTCCGGCTACGACTGCCTGTTGCCCGGCTCCGGGGGCAAGGACAGCTTCTATGCGTCGCATGTGCTCAAGACCCGCTTCAACATGCATCCGCTGACCGTCACATGGGCGCCGCATGTGCACACCGAGTGGGGCTGGAAGAACTTCCAGTCGTGGCTGCACACCGGGTTCGACAATTACCTGATGACGCCCAACGGCCGCGTGCACCGCCTGCTGACGCGGCTGGCGGTGGAGAACCTGTTCCATCCGTTCCAGGCGTTCATGTTCGGGCAGAAGGCGCTGGCGCCGAAGATGGCGGCGCTGCATGACATCCCGTTCGTGGTTTATGGCGAGAACGAAGCCGAATACGGCAACCCGATCGGCGACACCACCAGCGCGCAGCGCGACTGGTCGTACTTCACCGCCAGCGACAAGTCGCAGATCTACCTCGGTGGCACGTCGGTCCAGAGCCTGTATGACGACTTCGGCGTCGAGCAGCAGGACCTGCTGCCGTACCTGCCGGCCGATCCGGCGTTGCTGGCGAGCAAGCAGGTCGAAGTGCACTACCTGGGCTACTACCTGAAGTGGCATCCGCAAAGCTGCTACTACTACGCGGTGGAGCACGGCGGCTTCGAAGCCGCGCCCGAGCGCACGCCCGGCACCTACAGCAAGTACAACAGCATCGACGACCGGATCGACGACTACCACTACTACACAACCTTCATCAAGTTCGGCATTGGTCGCGCCACCTACGACGCGGCGCAGGAGATCCGGTCCGGTGACATCGACCGGTCAGAAGGCGAGGCGCTGGTGCGCCGTTACGACGGCGAGTTCCCCGAGCGCTTCTTCGACGAGATCCTGCGCTACCTGAGCATCCCGCAGAAGGAGTTCCCGCAGGCCTCGAAGATGTTCGAGTCGCCGCTGATGGACCGGGATTATTTCATGCGGCTGGCCGACACCTTCCGCTCGCCCCACCTGTGGCGGCGGGAAAACGGCGAGTGGAAGCTGCGCCACACCGTATTAGCCGCGGACTGAGCGCGAACGAAGATGGCCCGCCTGCGCATCATTCCGCGCCTCGACATCAAGGGCCCGAACCTGATCAAGGGCATCCGGCTCGAAGGCCTGCGCGTGGTGGGCGATCCGCATGAATTCGCGCTGCGCTACTACGAGCAGGGCGCGGACGAACTGGTCTTCATGGACATCGTCGCCAGCCTGTACCAGCGCAACAACCTCACCGATATCATTGCCCGTGCCGCCGACCGCGTCTTCATCCCGATCACCGTCGGTGGGGGCATCCGCTCGCTGGACGACGTGAACACGCTGCTGCGCTCCGGCGCCGACAAGGTGGCGATCAACACCGCCGCCATCAAGCGGCCGGCGCTGATCGCGGAAGTGTCCAGGCGCTATGGCGCGCAATGCATGGTGCTGTCGGTGGAAGCGAAGCAGCGCGGCCCCGGTCGCTGGGAGGCGTACACCGACAACGGCCGTGAACCGACCGGGCTGGACGTGGTGGAGTGGGTCGAGCGGGCAGTGGCGCTCGGCGCCGGTGAAGTGATGCTGACCGCGGTGGACCAGGAAGGAACGCGCAAGGGGCTGGACCTGGATCTGCTGCGGGCCGTGGCCGCGTGCGTGGAGGTGCCGGTGATCGCCAGCGGTGGCTTCGGCCCGGTGGAGCAACTGGCCGGCGCGGCCCAGGCCGGCGCCTCCGGGGTCGCCATCGCCGACGCGCTGCACTGGGATCGCACCACGATCGCGCAGCTCAAGCAGCAGGCCGCCGCAATGGGCCTGGAAGTGCGGCTGTGAAGGCGCACCCGGTCACGGTGATCGACTATGGCATCGGCAATCTGTTGAATGTGGTGCGGGCGCTGCAACACGAGGGAGCGCAGGTCACCGTCGTGGACCAGGCGACCCAGGTCGAGACCCTGCCCGAGCGGCTGGTGGTGCCGGGCGTGGGCGCCTTCGCCGATGGCATGCGCGAAATGCGGGCCCGCGGTTTCGACGACTTGGTGCGGCGCTTTGCCGACAGCGGACGGCCGTTGCTGGGGATCTGCGTCGGCGCCCAGATGCTGTTCGACGCCGGCGAAGAGTTCGGCGAGCACACCGGCCTGGGGCTGATCCCCGGCCGGGTGCAACCGGTTCCGGCATTCGACAGCAGCGGCGCGCGCCATCGCATCCCGCACATCGGCTGGGGCCGGCTGGAGCGTCCGGCCGCGCGTGAGAGCTGGGCCGGCACCATCCTGTCGCGCACCGCTGCGGGAGAGCCGGTCTACTTCGTCCACTCCTTTGCGCCGGTGCCCGCGATCGAGCACCACCGCCTGGCCGACACCTTTTACGGCGGCGTGCGCATCTGCGCCGCGGTGGCGCGCGACCAGATCTACGGCTGCCAGTTTCATCCGGAGCGCAGCGGCGAACAGGGGCTGGCCGTGCTGTCGGCCTTCCTGCAGACATGAAGATCATCTCCATCTGCGCCCGGGGCGGCTCCACCGGAGTCCCAGGCAAGAACATCCGGCTGCTGTGCGGCAAGCCGCTGATCGCCTGGACCATCGAGCAGGCGTTGGCCAGTGGCACGGCCGACCGGGTGTTCGTTTCCACCGACAGCGCGGCGATCGCCGACGTCGCGCGCAGCTTCGGCGCGGAGGTTCCGTTTCTGCGGCCGGCGGAACTGGCCAGCGCCACGGCCGGCAAGCTGCCGGTGATCCTGCACCTGGTGGACTGGATCGAGGCCGAGCACGGGCCGGTCACCCGCATCGTCGACCTGGATCCGACATCGCCGCTGCGCCACGTGTCCGACATCGACGCCTGCGTCGCGCTCCTCGACGCGGCGACCGGGCTGGTGATCACGGGCTACGAGTCCGACAAGAACCCGTACTTCAACATGGTGGAAGACAAGGGCGACGGATCGATCGAACGCGTCTGTCGGCCGCCGGTGGAGGTGCTCGGCCGCCAGGGAGCGCCCAAGGTCTATGCGATGAATGGCAGTGTCTACGCCTGGCATCGCCACAGCCTCAAGCCGTCGTTGTGGGCGGCGGGGCGCATCCGGCTGCACGTGATGCCGCGCGAACGGTCGGTCGACATCGACCACGAGCTGGACTTCGATATGGTTGAATTGCTGATGAACAGGAGGGCTGCCAATGGCTGACGCATTCCGCCTCGACGGCAAGACCGTGGTGCTGACCGGCGCCGCCGGGGTGATCGGCACGCAGGTGGTGCTGGCTTTCGTCGAGGCCGGTGCCAAGGTCTGCGCGATCGACCGCAATGCTGCGCTCCTGAAGCAGCAGCTGGGTCCCGAGCACGGCTCGCTGATGCATTGCCCGGCGGACGTCTCCAGCCGCGATGCGTTGCTCAAGGCCCGCAAGAAGCTGGAGTCGAAGTGGGGCCCGGCGGACGCGCTGCTCAATAACGCCGTGGCCCGGTCGCGCAACTACTTCCAGCCGTTCGAGAGCTTCGACGTCCAGGAGTGGAACGAGGTGCTGGCGGTGAACCTGACCGGCGCGATGCTGACCGCGCAGGTGTTCGGGGCCCCGATGGCGGACCGGGGCCGCGGCAGCATCGTCAACGCGCTGTCGATCTACGGCATGGTCGGGCCCGACCAGCGGATCTACGAAGGATCGATGCACCTGGGCCAGCAGCTGAATTCACCGGCCGTGTACGGCGCCAGCAAGGCCGGGCTCTGGGGGCTGACGCGTTACCTGGCGACGTATTGGGGCCATCGCGGCGTGCGCGTCAATGCGGTCTCGGTCGGGGCGGTTTCCAGCGGCCAGGGCGAGCAGTTCGCGCAAAACTACACGCGGCAAGTGCCGCTCGGACGCCTGGCCGAAGCCGGCGACGTCGCGGCGGCGATGCGCTACCTGGCCAGCGACGCGTCTCAGTACGTGACTGGGCACAACCTGGTCGTCGACGGCGGCCGCACCGCATGGTGACTGCGCCTGTCTTCGTGATTGCCGAGGCCGGGGTCAACCACAACGGCGACCTGGCGCTCGCGCTCCAGCTGTGCGATGCGGCGCGCGCGGCAGGTGCCGACGCGGTGAAATTCCAGACCTTCCGGGCCGACGACCTGGTGTTTCCGGGCACGCCGACCGCTGGCTACCAGGCACGGCTGACGGGCGAGAGCGACCAGCATGCGATGCTGCGCAAGCTTGAATTGTCCGAAGCGCAGCACCGCACCATCCAGGCACATTGCGACGCGATCGGCATCGAGTTTTTCTCGACTCCGTTTTCGGTCGCCGCGGTCGACCTGCTGGTACGACTCGGCGTGCGGCGCCTGAAGCTCTCCTCGGGCGAACTGACGCATCGGGCGTTGGTTGAATATGCCGGCGCGACCAGGCTGCCGTTGCTGGTGTCGACCGGCATGGCGACGATGGACGAAGTGCGAGAAGCGCTGCAATGGGTTGCGGCCAGCCGCGACGGGCTGCGCGACGTGACGGTGCTGCACTGCACCTCCGCCTATCCGGCGCCGGATGCGTCGCTGAACCTGAAGGCGCTGGCGCTGATGGCGATCGAACTTGGCGTTCCGGTCGGTTATTCGGACCACAGTCTGGGCGTCGAGGCGGCGCTGGGCGCCGTGGCCCTCGGTGCAAGCGTAATCGAAAAGCACCTGACGCTCGATCGTGGCCTGTCCGGGCCGGACCACGCCGCATCGCTGGAGCCGGACCAGTTCGCGGCGATGACCGCAAGCATTCGCCGGCTCAGCGCCATGCTCGGCGACGGCAACAAGGCGCCGACATCCGACGAGGCCGACACGGCGACGGTCGCGCGCCGCAGCGTTGCGGCGGCAACCGACATCCGCCGCGGCGCCGTGATCGAGGCGGCGATGCTGGTCTGCCGCCGCCCGGCCACGGGCATCGCGCCGCGCGATGCGGACAGCCTGGTCGGACGGCGCACGCTGTGCGACATCGCGGCCGGCAGCGTGTTGCGGTGGGACCAGCTGGAAGGCGGGGCGCCGCAATGAGCCGGCCCGGGGCGCGCCGCATCATCTACCTCAGTGGCACGCGGGCCGACTTCGGGCTGATGCGCGGCACCCTGAAATGCATCGCCGCCACCCCGGGCCTGGACCTGCAGGTGATCGCGACCGGCATGCACCTGAGCGCTGCCCACGGTCACACGGTCGACGAAATCCGCGCCAGCGGCCTGGCGGTCTGCGCGCAGGTGCCGGTCGACATGCTCACACGCAACGGCGCCAGCATGGCGCTGGCGATCGCGCACTGCCTGAGCGGAGTGACGGCGGTGCTGGCAAGGGAAC
>JAJAZH010000425.1 GCA_026785815.1 Ramlibacter sp.
GCTCAGCCCCCAGGTCACGAGCCCAGGATTGAAACTCCGCAGCCGCGCCAAGGCAAGCTGGGCCTGCACACCGCGCTTGCTTCCGATCAGTTCGTGCCACTCGTCGACCACCACGTACTCGACCCCCTGCAACTCTTCGCGCGGCCTGGCCCGAGTGAGCATCAAGGTCAGCGATTCAGGCGTCGTCACCAGCACTGTGGGAAAGCGCCGGTCCTGGCGCGCGCGTTCGGACGCGGATGTGTCGCCAGTGCGCTGGCCGAGCGTCCAGCCGGGTGCCAGCGCCGCCAGCGGTTCGGTCAGGGCGCGGGAGGTGTCCGACGCCAGTGCCCGCATCGGCGTCAGCCAGACGACGCGCAGGGGTTCGGCCTGGCGGCCCGGTGGGTAGCGTTGCAGCAGCGCCGCCAGCATGCCCAGCCAGACCGCATAGGTCTTGCCGGAGCCGGTGGTGGCATGCAGCATCCCGCTGCGGCCCTGCGCCACGGTCTCCCAGACCTCGCGCTGGAACGGAAACGACTGCCAGCCGCGGCCGGCCAGCCACTGCTCTACCGGCGATGCTGGCGACTTCGGCACAGGGTTAACGAGGGCAGGGAGTGATGAATGAATCGATTGTCGCGGGATTAGAGTCGGTATGCGAAAAGAGCCGCACTCGACCATCAGCCATCGACCGCTTGACCGCCTCCAATGAACCGACCCAACATCATCTTCATCGTCGCCGACGATCTCGGCTATGCCGACCTGGGCTGTTACGGCGGCCGTGCGCCGGTGTCGCCGGTGCTGGACCGGCTGGCCGCCAACGGGATCCGCTTCACCCAGGGCTACTCCAATTCGCCGGTCTGCTCGCCGACCCGCTTCGCGATGGTCACCGGCCGCTACCAGTACCGGCTGCGCGGCGCGGCGGAAGAGCCGATCAACAGCAAGAGCCGCGGCAGCACGACGCTCGGCTTGCCGACCGTCCACCCGACCCTGCCCTCGCTGCTGCGGGACAGCGGCTACCGCACGGCGCTGATCGGCAAGTGGCACCTGGGCTTTCCGCCGGCCTTCGGGCCCCTGCGTTCGGGCTACCAGGAATTCTTCGGGTCGATGTCGGGTGGCGTCGACTACTTCACGCACTGCGCCGCCACTGGCGAGCACGACCTGTGGTCCGGCGAGGACGAGTGCCGCCAGGATGGCTACCTCACCGACCTGCTGTCGCAGCGGGCGGTCGACTATGTGGATCGCATGGCGGGCCAGCCGGCGCCCTTTTTCCTCAGCCTGCACTACACGGCGCCGCACTGGCCATGGGAAGCCCGGGACGACGTGTCGCTGGCGCAGGAGGTCAAGGACAACCTGTTCCACCTGCACGGCGGCAACGTGCATCGCTACCGCCGGATGATCCATCACATGGACGAAGGCATCGGCCAGCTGGTGACGGCGCTCGAGCGCAACCGGCAGGCCGACAACACGCTGCTGGTGTTCACCAGCGACAACGGCGGCGAACGCTTCTCCGACAGCTGGCCCCTGGTCGGCGGCAAGATGGACCTGACCGAAGGCGGCATCCGCGTGCCCTGGATCGCCCACTGGCCGGCCAGCATCGCCGCCGGTGGCCTGAGCGAGCAGCACTGCATGACGATGGACTGGTCCGCGACGATGCTGGACGCCGGCGGCGCCAAGGCCGCACCCGGCTACCCGCTGGACGGAGTCTCCCTGCTGCCGGTGCTGCGCGATTGCGGCCACCGGTTCGATCGGCCCCTGCACTGGCGGATGAACCATCGCGGCCAGCGCGCGCTGCGCGACGGCGACTGGAAATACCTGCGCGTGGACGGTATCGACTACCTGTTCGACATTGCGGCCGACGAACGCGAGCGCGCCAACCACGCCAGCCGCCAGCCTGGACGGCTCAGCGCCATGCGGCAGGCCTGGGAGGCCTGGAATGCGAGCATGCCGCCGATCCCGGATGACGCCACGATCAGCCTGGGCTTCTCGGTCCGGGACATGCCGCAGCGCTGACCGGACTGCCACCGCTAGGCATACTCGTCGCACATGTTCGCACCCCGGAAATGGTTTCCCTTCCTGCGCTGGCCCCGCCCGAGTCCGGCCCTGCTGCGCACCGAAGCCAGTGCCGCGCTGACGGTGGCGCTGGTGACGATCCCGCAGTCGGTCGCCTATGCCGGACTGGCCGGCATGCCGCTGGTCACGGGGCTGTATGCCGCCTTCCTGCCGGCCCTGATCGCTGTCCTGTTCAGCAGCTCGACCCGGCTGTCGGTCGGCCCGGCAGCCCTGACCTGCGTGCTGGTGGGCGCCTCGCTGGTCGGCATGGCGGAACCCGCCAGCCCGCAATGGGTGTCGCTGGCTGTCTGGCTGGCGCTCCTGTCCGGCGCGATCCAGCTGGCACTGGGCGCCACCGGAGCGTCCTGGGTCTTGAACCTGGTCAGCTCGCCGGTGCTGGCCGGCTTCACCCAGGCCGCTGCGCTGCTGATCATCGCGTCCCAGCTGCCAGCGTTGATCGGCCTTCAGGGATCGCTGGGCAGCCTGCTGGACCAGCCTCGGCTTGACTGGGGGGCGCTGGCTTTCGGCGCTGTCAGCCTGCTGCTGTTCGTCGCTGGCAAACGCTATGCGCCGCGCCTTCCGATGGTGTTGCTGGTGCTCGCCGTCGCTGCGGTCATCGGAAAGTTCAGCGGCTACTCGGAACACGGCGCTGTCATCGGCAGTCTGCCGTCCGGCCTGCCCTCCTTTTACTGGCCGGTCTTTCCGGGCTGGAACAACCTGACGGCGCTGATCATGCCGGCGTTGGTCATCGCCCTGGTCAGTTCGCTCGAAATGGCCTCGAGTGCGAAGATCGAAAGCCAGCGCGACGGCCGCCGCTGGAATGCGAATCAGGACCTGATCGGCCAGGGCCTGGGCAAGCTGGTGTCGGCCTTCTGCGGCAGCTTCCCGACCAGCGCGTCATTCTCGCGGTCGGCGATCACGCTGTATGCGGGCGCCAAAACTGGCTGGGCCACTGTGCTGGCCAGTGCCATCCTGCTGGTGGCCCTGCTGTTCCTGACGTCGCTGCTGTTTCACGTGCCACGCGCGGTGCTGGCAGCAGTGGTGGTCGCGGCCGTCTCCGGCCTGGTCAAGCCGACGATCTTTCTCCGGCTGGCCCGGATCGACCGGGTCGAAGCCTCGATCGCCCTGGTGACTTTCGCCGTCACCATTGCGTCGGCGCCGCGGATCTACTGGGGCGTGTTGACCGGCGTGATGCTGGGACTGGCGCATTTCCTGCACCACCGGCTGCATCCCCGCATCATCGAAGTCGGACTGCACCCCGATGGCAGCCTGCGCGACCGCCACTTGTGGGGCCTGCCGCCGCTGGCGTCGCAAACCTATGCGTTGCGCATGGATGCCGAACTGGACTTCGCCTCCGCCAGCGCACTGGAACGGGCGATCGTCGAACATCTCGCAGCCGATCCCGGAGTCCGGCATGTGTGCCTGTTCGCCCAGCCGGTCAACCGCATTGACGCGACCGGCGTCGAGGTCTTCGTGCAGATGCGAGACATGCTGCGCGCCCGCGGCATCACGCTGCACATCAGCGGCATCAAGCTGCCGGTGGAAAAGGTCTTGCAGCGGGCCGGGGCGCTGGAGGAGGGACCACTGCTGCGCCTGTACCGGACCGATGTCGACGCGCTGCTGGCATTCGGAAGGTTGAGTTCCTGAGGAACATGCCGGATGCGGGCGACAAAAAGCGGCCAGGATGTGGGTCAGCGATCGGCCCATCGCTCTGGCAATGCTCTTGTTCCTGATCGACGGTATTGGGTGGTGAAAGGTCTGGATGCCGGGTCGGGCCCGGCATGACAGTCACTGTGATCAGGCGCTCAGGCGCTGACGATCCAGCCCTCCAGCGGATCGAACTGCTCCGGCAGGCCATAGCGCGGGGCGCCCTGGCGCGCGGCCCACGCCGCCTGCGTCAGGCACAGCACGGCATCGAGGCAGTCGCCGCTGGCATCCTGGATCAGCGTGTCGCGCTGGGCGTTGGTGAGCTTCAGCCGCAGTTCAAGCCGGGTCGCGCCCAGCTCCAGCGCATGCAGCAGGTCCTTGCGCGCGATCAACCGCTCGGGCGTCTGCCTGGCCTTGTCGTCGCTTTTGTAGCTGCGCCTGCCGATCAGCTCGCGCGCCAGCAGGCCCGGATAGGCCTCGAGCGCCACCCGCGACGCATCGCCCGCGTGCAGCCCCGGCAGATCCACATCGGCTGCCAGCAGCAGGGGCAGCGCCGCGTGCAGCATGTACGCCACCGGCGGATTGACCCACTTCATCGACGGACTGGAACCGGCCTGCCGGTCGAAAGCGCGGTGGGCGAACTTGCCGCCCACCGGACGCGCATCGCAAAAGGCGGCGAAGGTGGTGCGGATGGTCGCCCGGCTGAGGCCTGCGTAATGCTCGATGCACTCGCGCCACTGCAACGGCCAGCCCAGGTGCTCCACCAGTTCGCGCGGCAGTCCGAACGGAAAGTCGAAGCAGCCGATCCACGAACCGGGCTGCGCCAGCCAGCGGCCGAAGGCTTCGAGCGAATCGATCTTTTCCAGCCGTGACAGCAGCACCCGGCCGCCAGCGAACTGGCCCAGCGCCAGCACGATCGGCTTTCTCGCCGTGGGACTGCTGGAGAAGTCGCAACCGACCAGCAGCAGCGGTGGCGCCACCGCGCTCACTCGAACGCGAGCGCGATCAAGCCCGCCGATCGCTGGCGGTCATCACACCCGGCCGCAGATTGCGGCGGTGGCCATCAGGTCTTCCAGCAGCGCGAGCGAGACCTTGCCGGAAACCCCGTACGGATCGAGCTCTGGCCGTTCCGAATACTTCAACAGGATCGAATGATTGAGCTTGGAGAGGTTCACCTGGCCCATGGTCCAGCCGCCGAAACGGCGCTCGGAAATTTCCTCGTAGTGCAACAGCGCCACGTCCTTGTGGCGGGGATCCTTCTGGATATGCCCGAACAGGTCGCTGACCTGCTGGCGGCCGCCCTCGATCGCCTGCAGGAAGATGCCGCCGCCGTAGCAGAGGATGCCGGTGATGCCAGTCAGCGGGTTGTGCTGGCGCGACTGCGTCAGGATCGATTCAATCGCGTCGTGGCTGGGGTCGACAGCACGGCTGGCATACAGGAGTCGGACCAACATGTTGTTACCTCGGAATGAGAGCCAGGAATTCACGGCGCAGGGCCGAGTCCTTGAGAAAGACGCCGCGCATGACCGAGTTGATCATCTTGCTGTCCATGTCCTTCACGCCGCGCCATGCCATGCAGTAGTGGCTGGCTTCCATGACGATAGCCAGGCCATCGGGCTGCGTCTTTTCCATGATCAGGTCGGCCAGTTGCACCACAGCTTCCTCCTGGATCTGCGGCCGGCCCATCACCCACTCGGCCAACCTCGCGTACTTGGACAATCCGATCACGTTGGTGTGCTCGTTGGGCATGACGCCGATCCAGATCTTGCCGATCACCGGGCAGAAGTGGTGGCTGCAAGCCGACCGCACGGTGATGGGGCCGACGATCATCAACTCGTTGAGGTGTTCGACGTTCGGAAATTCCGTGATCCGTGGCGCCTTGACGTAGCGGCCCTGAAACACCTCGTTGAGGTACATCTTGGCGACGCGCCGGGCCGTGTCGCCGGTGTTGTGGTCGCCCTCGGTGTCGATCACCAGGCTGTCCAACACGCCCTGCATCTTCGCCTCGACCTCGTCGAGCAACTGCTCCATCTCACCGGGCTGGATGAAGTCGGCAATATTGTCGTTGGCATGAAATCGCTTGCGCGCCGCCTGGATGCGCTCGCGAATCTTCACCGACATGGGCGTGCCCTCGTCAGGCGAGCCCGGGGTGAGTTGGCTGGACGGATCTGCTTTCATGAGCATCGCAGAATCGTATCACCCCGCGCGGCCCGCGCGAGGTCCAAGGGCTATCGATCCAAAGGCGCACCCATCAGGGCTTCTAAGCTACCAAATTGCTAGCGCTTCCGGCTGCCATGGATCTTCTCGAGGGCTTCGCGGTCGCTCATGCGCGGACCGCTGCGTGGCGTGCCGGAGCCCTCGGGGCCCGTGTACTCGATGCCGAAGAGCGTCTTCATGGACTGGTTGCAGGCGTGGAAGTCGCCCGCGGAAGGCCGCGGGTTGCGCCGCGCGGCTTCGTCGCGCAGGTAGCTCATGACGGACTGAAGGTCGGCGTGCTCATGCCGCAGGCCCAGGACGTGGCCGACCTCGTGGATCAGCACCGAGAGCATGTGCCCTTCTTGGAAGCGCGGTTTCAGCGCGATGCCGCCGCTGAGGCTGCCGGTGCCGGCGATGCCGCTGCGGCCATCGGCGGGATGGGCCATCCGCATGTATTCGGGTGCCCAGCGCACCGGCACGGCGTCCGGCGTGCCGGGGCGGCGGGCCGGACGCCGGCCACCATAAGAAAGACGCACGTCGCAGCCCGCCGACCAGGCGTCGAGCGCCGCCCGCAGGTGCGATTCCAGTTGCGCCGTGGAGAATCCGACCGGTTCGTCCGCCGGGTCGTAGTAGAAGGTGATGGCCGCAACCTTCGGCGGCGTGAATCCCTTCCAGAGGCTCTTGCGCGCCTCCACGGGCACCGCGGGTGCCGCGTCGCGCAGGCGCAGTTCGCTCTGGCTCGCGTTCGCCGCGCAAGCTTGCTCCTGGAAGGCCACCCGTCCATCGGCGTCGACGCAGCGGAATGCCGTCTGGCCGCACACGGGCGTGGCGGCGGCGAACATGAATGCTGCGAGAACGTTTGCGGTCCGCATGGCTTCAGAGCTTGAGCAGCACCTCCAGATCCTCCAGTGTATTGGCCTCGTGCAGGGGCTTGTCGAAACGGATCCGCAGCATCCGCGGAAAACGCACGGCGATACCGCTCTTGTGGCGCGGGCTGCGGTTGATTCCCTCGAACCCGAGCTCGAACACCAGCGACGGCTTGACGCTGCGCACCGGGCCGAATTTTTCCAGCGTGGTCTTGCGAATCACCGCATCGACCTTGCGGAACTCCTCGTCCGTCAACCCGGAATACGCCTTGGCAAAGGCCACCAGCTGCAACGGATCCTGCGGCTCGCCTTCGGCTCTCGCCCGCACCAGCTCCTTGCGAGAAGCACTGGTCCCCACGCTTGCGGCCGAAGCCGCTGCGCCGCCCCCCGGGGGGGCCTTCGCGCCTCGGGACGGCCCAGCGGCGCTCATCGCATCGAGCACCGCCTGGGCTTCCTCCGGGCCGCGTGGCTCGCGGTTCCAGACCGCGAAGGTGTAGTCGGTGTAGAGCGATGCCCTCCGGCCATGCCCGGCCTGGGCGTAGATCAGCACGCAGTCGATCGTCATCGGATCGATCTTCCACTTCCACCACAAGCCGTCGGCCTTGGTCCGGCCGGTGCCATAGGCGGCGTCGAGGCGCTTGAGCATGAAGCCCTCCACGCCCATCGCGCGCGACTGTTCGCGCCGCTTCGCGAACTCCAGCCAGGTGGCGCCGGCCTCGACCGGCGACAGCTTGAACGCCGTGGGCAGCAACAGGGCTTCCAGCCGGCTGCGGCGCTCACGCTGCGACAGCGAGCGGATGTCCGCGCCCTGCTGCTCCAGCAGGTCATACGCCATGAAGGTCACCGGCGCGTCCGCCAGCACCTTTTTGGTCAGCGTCTTGCGGCCGATGCGCTGCTGGAGCAGGGAGAACGCCGCCGCCCGACCCTCCTGCCACACCATGATCTCGCCATCGAGCACGGTGCCATCGGGCAGAGCGGCTGCCAGCGCGACCAACTCGGGAAAGCGGTCGGTCACCAGTTCCTCCCCACGCGACCAGATCCAGGTCTGGCCCTGCCGGCGCACGATCTGACCGCGGATGCCGTCGTACTTCCACTCGACCTGCCAGTGCGTGACCGGTCCCAGCATCGACGCGAACAGCTCGGGCGGTGCATCGAGCTGGTGGGCCAGGAAAAACGGGTACGGCTGGCCGAGGTCCTGCACGTCCGCGACGCCTTCCTGGGTCTGGGCAATCAGGGCCAGGAAGCGCTGCACCGTCGGCAGGCTCTTGCCATCGGTGTAACCCATCATCCGTTGCGCCACCCGCTTGGCGTCGACGCCCGAATGGGCCGCCAGCGCGCGCTGCACCAGCAACTTGCTGACGCCGACCCGAAAGCCGCCGCCCACCAGTTTCGACAGCAGGAAGCGGCCGGTGGCATCGAGTTCGCTCCAGTACGACTGGACGCGCGAGGCGATCTCGGGCTCGCTCATTCCTCGCAGCGGCAGCAGGCGCTGCTCCACCCATTGAGCCAGGCCGACATCCGAGGTCTGCGTCCCCTGCGGCAGGATATGGGCGATGGTTTCGGCCAGGTCGCCGACCGCCTGGTAGCACTCGTCGAACAGCCACCGCTCGATGCCTGCCAGCTCGCAGGCCAGCAGCGCCAGGCTGTTCATCGACACCACCTGGCGCGGCTTGCCGCCGGACAGGAAGTAGACGGCCCACGCGGCGTCGGCCGGTGACGCTTCGGCGAAGTAACGCCGCAGCGCATCGACCTTGGCGTTGGTGGAAGTGGTCGCATCGAGCTCGGCGAACAGACGCGAGAACTGCTTCATGTCGCCGGCGCTGCCTCCACGTCCGCCTCGACCGCGTCACCTCCGTATTCGGTTTCAAACGATTCGGCCTGCAATCCTTGTTCGGCCAGGTAACGCACCATCACCGGAATGCTGCCGTGCGTGACGATCACCCGCTGGGCGCCGGTGGCC
>JAJAZH010000426.1 GCA_026785815.1 Ramlibacter sp.
CCGGATGGGCAAGCTCTCCTCGATCGGATCGACCTGATGGCAGGTTCCGGATCCGCTGATCTCCGCGCCAGCCGGCGCGACCGGAAGTAGGTGTCAAAAAGTGAGCAATGAACTCTTTTTCGTGGACGTCATCGGATTCAATCCGGTCGAGCGTTCGATGCTGGCCAGCATCTTTGCGCTGGCCGCCCGCCGCGATCCGGGTTTCGCCCAATACGACCCGACGGCTGGCGGCGACTCGCCGTCGCTGTACCTGGTCGATATCGACAACCCCGCAGCCGCGCAGGAATACAAGGCTTTGAGCAAGCGCGCCAACCTGCCGACGGTGTTGGTCGGTTCGGCCACGGCTGGCGCCGGCGCGACGGTGCTGGCAAGACCGGTCCAGTGGGCGCGGCTGCTGCAGGCCCTGGAGGCTTGCGCCCTGACCGCCGACCCGGATGCCAATTCCTCCAGCTCGCGCTCGGGCGAAGACGAAACGATGCCGCTGGGCCGCAGCAGCGCCGGCATCGCGGCCCTGGCCCGCAGGAGCGCCAACGCGGCGACGCTGGGCCGCACCGATGCCGGTGGCGCCGCGCTGGGACGCAGCAGCGCGGGGTCGGCACCGCCGGTGATCGCGGACCAGGCCTCCAAGCGCCGGGCGCTTGGCGACACGGTGCTGGTGGTCGACGACAACGCCACCGTGCGCATGTTCATGAAGGCCAAGCTGGCGCCGTTCGGTTTTGAAGTCGACTATGCGGAGACCGGCGAAGAGGCGGTGGGTCTGACCGGGTCGCGCGAATACGCCTGCGTCTTCCTGGACGTGGTGCTGCCCGGGATCGACGGCTACCAGGTCTGCAAGCTGATCAAGTCGAACAAGCAGGCGATCAAGAAGACCGCCGTGGTGATGCTCACCAGCCGCAGTTCGCCCTTCGACAAGTTGCGCGGCTCGCTGGCCGGCTGCGACGAGTACCTGACCAAGCCGCTGGACGAGGACCGCCTGCTGGAAACCATCGCGCAGTTCATCCCCAGCACCCGCAAGCGCGAAAACAAAACCAAAGCCAGGTGAGACCCAACATGACCAAATCAATTCTTGTCGTGGACGACACGCGCTCCATGCGAAAAATGGTTGCCGCGGTGCTGCAGGGCGCCGGCTACGAAGTGGCCGAGGCCGGCGACGGCATCGAGGCGCTCGAGCTGGCGCGCGACCGGGTGTTCGACCTGGTGGTGACCGACCACAACATGCCGCGGATGGATGGCGTCACGCTGGTGCGCGAGCTGCGCTGCCTGCCCAACTACGACCCGGTGGCACTGATCGTGCTGTCGACCGAGGTCAATCCCGAGCTCAAGCAGAAGGGCCGGGAGGCCGGCGCGAGCGGATGGATGGCCAAGCCTTTCGATCCCGAGCGCATGCTCGAGATCGTCGGCAAGTTCATCTAGCGCGGAGGCACGATGTCGCAGCTTTCCAGCGCCCTCGGCGACGCCAATGCGTTCCGGGAAATCTTCTTCGAGGAAACTCATGAGCACCTGGCCAACGTCGAGGCCATCCTGCTGCGACTGGATACGGACGCTCCGTTCCCCGACGACCTGAACGCGATCTTCCGCGCCGTCCACTCGATCAAGGGCAGTGCCGGGATGCTGGGCTGCACCGACGTGGCGTCGTTGACGCATTTGCAGGAAAACCTGCTCGACCTGCTGCGCAAGGGCGAGCGCCCGATCGGCAAGGGCGACATCGACGCCATGCTCAAGGCCGGCGACACCGTCCGGTCGCAGGTGTTGCACCACCGGGGCCTGCTGAGCCGCGCTCCGGACAGCACCCAGGTCGAGGCGATGATGCTGGAGCGCGTCAGCCTGCCGTCCACCGACGGCGCCGGGGCGCCGGCCGGCCAGTTGACGCGACACTTCAAGGTGCTGCTGGCGCCGCTGGTCGACGCGATCGACGCCGCCGAGCTGGAGATGATGTTGCAGGGACTGGGCGAGATGGGCGCTGTCACCGAGACGATGGTCGACAACAGGGCGGGCGGCAGCGTCCGCTTCGAAGTCGCCCTGCAAGGCGCCGCCGCCGACCTGCAAAGCGTGCTGTCGCTGGTGGTCGCACCCGAGCAGATCAGCATTGAATCCAGCGCCGCCGTCCCGGTTGCTGCCGCCGGCAGTTCCGTCGTGGCGCCTGTGGTTGCGCCGCAGCCTTCGACCGGCGCGAGCAACGCCGCCCCCGACGGCGACGAATTCTTCGTCGATCCAGCCAGGTTTCGCCTGCGGGGCCATGCCCCGAGCGAGCCGGCGGCGCGGGTGGCCATCCGCTCGACCGAAACCAGCACGATGGTGGACCTGTTCGTCACGCCCGAAGAATTCAAGAAGGAACGCGCGTTGCGCGCGCTGCCGGCGCAGACGCCGACAGCGGTGACGGCAGCGCATGCACCGATGGCTGCAGCAGAAGCACCTCTACTGCGTCCGGCCGCTGAGGGCGCACGCCGCGCGGTGGATCCGTCGCCGCAGGCCGGCATCGCGGACACCAATTTCATCCGGGTCGCCACCGAGAAGGTCGACCTGCTGGTCAACCTGGTCGGCGAACTGGTGATCACGGAAGCCATGCTGGCGCGCCAGGGCGCGCTGGCCGAAGGCAGCAGCGCCGGTCATTACGGCAGCAACACCGGCCTGGCCGACCTGGCGCGCCACACGCGCAACCTGCAGGAAGCGGTGCTGGCGATCCGGATGCTGCCGATCTCCAATGTCTTCTCGCGCTTTCCGCGGCTGGTGCGTGAGCTGTCGTCCCGGCTGGGCAAGCGGGTCGAAATCAGGATGTCGGGGGAGAGCACCGAGCTCGACCGCGGCCTGATCGAAAAAATCTCCGATCCGCTGACCCACCTGGTTCGCAACGCCGTCGACCACGGCCTCGAATCGCCCCAGGCGCGGGCCGCCGCCGGCAAGAGCGAGACCGGTGTCATCAACCTGCGCGCCAGCCAGCGCGGCGGCCGCATCGTGATCGAAGTCAGCGACGACGGACGCGGGCTGGACATCGACCGGATCCGCGCCCGCGCCGCCGAACGCGGCATCGCGATCGCGCCGGACGCCCCCACCGAAGACATCTGGCAACTGGTGTTCGAAGCCGGCTTCTCGACCGCGGAGGAGGTCACCGACGTCTCGGGCCGTGGCGTCGGGATGGACGTGGTCAAGCGCAACATCCAGTCGCTGGGCGGCACCATTGACCTGGCATCCGTACCCGGCCAGGGGATGCGGGTGACGGTCAGCGTGCCATTGACCCTGGCCATCATGGAAGCCATGACGGTGTCGGTGGGCGGCGAGATCTATGTGCTGCCGCTGTCCTGCGTGGTCGAATCCCGCAGCGTCGATGCGGCCGATATCCACTCGTTGCCGGGCCAGGGCGACGCGCTGCGCGTGCGCGAGGACTACCTGCCAGTGCTGGATCTGGCCAAGCTGTTTCCACCCCGCGCGGCCCGGCCGCAGGCGGGAACGATTGCGGTCATCGTCGAGACCGACGGCTGCGACGCTGCGCTGCTGGTCGACGAACTGGTGGGCCAGCAGCAAGTGGTGGTGAAGAGCCTGGAAACCAATTTCCGCAAGGTGCCGGGTCTGTCCGGCGCCACCGTCATGGGGGACGGCTCAGTGGCCCTGATCCTCGACGTCGGGCACCTGGTCCGGCTGGCCGGGCGCGCGGGCGCCATGCGGCTCTGACCGGCTCCAGCGGCCCCAGCGGCCGCTTGCGTCGTCAGTAATCTTGACGAATGAGTGGCGCGGGGACCGTTCGGTCGCTCGCCGCCGCTGCCGAAACGGCGGCGGCCGCTGAAATTTTCCTGGCCCGGTGGGTCGATTCGGTCGAATGCCGCGCCACCGGAATCTCCAGGCTTCTGCCGCCAACGCCGGTCGGCCGCAATTCGGAGCGCTGGGCCAGCTTCTTGTCCTGGGTGATTGCGCCCACGATCCGCAAGGCCGCGAGGTCGCGCGACAGCACAGCAGAGGCCAGGCCGGTCCGCGTGGCGAGGTCGGCGAAAGCAGCCGGCTCGTGCGCCAACTCACGCACGATCATCAGGTGCGAATCCTTGAACAGGCGCGGCGGCACCTGGGGTGGCCGGCACCAATAAATCGGGCCCGACTTGAAACTGGCCGGCAGCAGGTTGCGCTTGGTGCGGATGGCGTACTGCCACAACACCTCGGCCAGGCCGGCCTGCACAAAGTGACCGGGGATCTCGTCGGCCAACCCCGGACGGCGCGCCCAGACCGCGGTCTTCAGGTGGAACGGATCGGCGATCGGCAACACCCCGACGCCGTTGCGCGGGCTAACGACTGCCACCAGCCGGCCATCCACGCTGACGTGATGAACCGTTGAGATGACTTCGATGCGGTCCTGGATGATCTGCGATGCCAGGCAGAACTGGACCGCCTTCGGGCGCAGCCAGCCTTCGAATTTTTCCAGCATGGAGCGCGTGCTGGCGGGCGACGCCATATCGAAGGTGCACGACGCCTGGATGCCGGCCGGGGCCAGGGGCAAGGTGAATGCCATGGGCCGGGTGCTGTCGTCCGGGTCCAGCCGCACCGGCGGTGCGCCGGGTTGGCTGGAGGCAATCTTGAGGCTTCCGTCGGCCAGGGCCACGGCGCGCGAGCCATTGACGCAGACCGCGTCGGCATCGGCCAGGGCCACCAGCTTCCAGTGAAGCCGGGTCCGCAAGACCATCAGCGCAGTTGCGAACAGGGCCTGCTGGGCCGAATTGAATCCGACCAGGCCCAGCCTCAAGACGGGGAGTTCAGCGAGTTGTTTGTCCATGTCTTGTACTGCGGCGACCTGATACGTAATGATACAACTCTTGGGAGTTGATGCGCACATCTTGCCGGTTTCAAAGTGAAATTACTGGGCGCTTACCCAAAGTAATTAGTATTAAAGTACACACAAAATGCTGTATCGACGGCACGCCGTGGTGAAAAACGCAAATCTGTCGACTAAGTTTGAATGTAACAAAGTTTAAGTATTGCAACAATCAAAGCGAGATGGCATTCTCTGAGCCTGTGACGGCCCCAAGCCCCCGAAGGAGATTTCGATGCAAGAACCGCAACTGTCCACCGCCCCCCGGGGCACCCGCGCCAAGGCCGTGGCGGAAGTCCAGGCCGACGAATTCCTGACCTTCCGGCTTGGCGTCGAGAGCTATGGCATCGAAATCCTCAAGGTCCAGGAAATTCGCGGCTACGAAACGCCGACCGCCATCGCCAATGCGCCGGCTTTCATCAAGGGCGTGATCAACCTGCGCGGCGTGATCGTCCCCATCCTGGACTTGCGGATCAAGTTCCAGCTGGCACATGCCAACTACGACGAGTTCACCGTCGTGATCATCCTGAATGTGGCTGGCCGGGTGGTCGGGGTGGTGGTGGACTCGGTCTCCGACGTCCTGACCCTGGCGATCGACGCCATCCGGGCCACACCGGAGTTCGCGTCCGCGACCTTCGACACCCGCTACATCACCGGCCTCGCCACCGTCGACGAGCGCCTGCTGATCCTGCTGGATATCGAAAAACTGATGACTGGCGCCGACATGGCCCTGGTCGACAGCGCGATGCATTGAACCAGTCTTTCGCCGGTTCGACGAATCATGGAATGCGCCCGACAGGGCAACGAGGTCCGGCTCTGCGCGATGGCGCAAGACCCGGTGGAGTTCACGGAGCTGCGGTCAACGCCGACGCGACCGGCGGACGTGGGTTCTGGAAGTTTTTTTGTTCAACCGTCAGGAGATCAACATGAAATCGAAATTCGTACTTGCCATCGCACTCGCAATCGGAGCTGTGTCGATCGGTGCCCAGGAACAGCGCGTCACGGCAAAAGAGGCCGAAGCAATGGTGAAAAAGGGCGTGACGTTCATCAAGGGCAATCCCCGCGATAAGGCCATGGCGGAGATCACCAACAAGAAGGGGATGTTCATCGACCGCGAGCTGTACCTGACGGTCTACACCCAGGACGGCACGGCCCTGGCCCACGGCGCTAACGAAAAATTCGTTGGCAAGAACATGATCGACCTGCGCGACGCCGACGGCAAGGAGCACATCCGCGAGCGCATGGAGCTCGCCAAGACCAAGACCAGCTTCTGGCAGGACTTCAAGTTCACCAACCCGGTGACCAAGAAGATGGAGCCGAGGTCGATGTACTGCGAGCTCTCTGCCGACCTCGTCGTCTGCGGCGGAATCTACAAACCTGCCTAAGC
>JAJAZH010000427.1 GCA_026785815.1 Ramlibacter sp.
GCCGCGACTTCGTGCTTTGCGGCGACATCAACATCGCCCACCAGCAGCAGGACCTCAAGAACTGGCGCAGCAATCAGAAGAACAGCGGTTTCCTGCCGCAGGAGCGCGCCTGGATGACCAAGTTGCTGTCGGAGACCGGCCTGGTCGACGTCTACCGCCGGCTGCAACCGGACACCACCGACGACTGCTACACCTGGTGGAGCAATCGCGGCCAGGCTTACCAGAAAAATGTGGGCTGGCGGCTCGATTACCACCTCGCGACACCGGCGGTCGGTGCGGCGGCGAGGCGTGAATCGATCTACAAGGCGGAGAAGTTTTCCGACCATGCGCCGATCACGGTGGAATACGAGTTGACGCTCTAGGCGGCGAGTCCCCGGTCTGTCATCCCGGACGTGATCCGGGAGCCATCCATGTGAGTACCGATACCGTCTAACAAGGATGGGAGCGCCGCCCTTGCTTGATCGAGGGTTGTTATGGGAGCTTGCGCAACACGAAGGGACGCGCTGTCCGGTCGCCCGCGCTTCGCCAGTCGCCGCGGATCTCGCGACCGCAGCTGCCGTCGATCACGGTGCCGCTCCAGGTCGCGCTGATGCGGACGCCATCGAACGATTCCTCCAGCGTGAACTCGCCGTCGTCGACATCGCCGGCGACCAGCGCTCGCTCGCCATCGCGGTTGATCGCGCCGCGCACGCTGTCGGCCAGCTCGGGGTGCTGCTCCAGCAGCAGCGTTGCGCCGGAACCCGGTCCTTCGAAGCTGGCGCGCCACAGCCCCAGCAGGTGGTGCTGCCGGATCTCGCCGGCGGCGGGGCAGGTCGATGGTTGCGCCGACGCGCCGGGTGACTCGGCACGCGCCTGGCAGGGCATCAGGCAGGTTGCGAGCAGCGCCAGCCGAACCAGCTTCATGGCGCGGTCAGCGCAGCAGCAGCCGCAGCCGCGGCGGAGTCCACCGCCTTCTTTGCGAACTCCGCGCGCAATGCCTTCAGCTTCTCGCGCGGATCTTCTCGCGTGGTCGCTTGCTCCAGCGCCATCTCGGCGATGAACCGGCTCGGCATCGCAGGGATCATCTCGCGGCCCTTCTTGCGCTTCTTGGTCCAGCTCACTGCCAGCGAGCGCTGGGCCCGCGTGATGCCGACGTACATCAGCCTCCGCTCTTCCTGCAGCCGCTGCAGGATGTCTTCGCTCATCGGGCCGTTGTTCCGGCCCGATTCGCTGCTCTGGCCGTCGGCCCGGCCTGTCGGGTTGTCGCCAGCGCCGGAGGTGCTTCCATCGCCGAGCTTGAACGGCAGCAATCCCTCGGTCACGCCGACCAACATCACGTGCGGCCATTCCAGCCCCTTCGCGGCGTGCAGCGTCGACAGGGTCACGACGTTCTGGTCCTTTTCGCGTTCGCTGATGGTCGACAGCAGGGCGATGGTCTGCGCCACTTCCAGCAATGTCTTGTTTTCGCTTTCGATACTGACGCCCGCGGTGTCGTCGATCTCGCCGCCGCAGCGCTTGGCCATCCAGTCGCAGAAGTCCAGCACGTTGGTCCAGCGCGATGCCGCCAGTTTCTCGCTGTCCTCGCCGTCGAACAGGTGCTTCTCGTAGTCGATGTCCTTGAGCCATTCCAAGAGGAAGGCCAGCGCCGCCTCCGCGCCCTCGGTCTGGCGCGCCCGGAATTCCAGGTCGTTCACATAGCGGCCGAACTCGTGCAGACTGCCCACCGCCTTGGCCGGCAGCACGGAACCCAGCGAGGGCGAGAACAATGCCTCGAACAGGCTGACCTTGTACTTGCCCGCAAACTCGCCCAGGTTCTGCAGCGTGGTGTGGCCGATGCCGCGCTTGGGCGTGGTGATCGAGCGCAGGAAAGCCGGGTCGTCGTCGTTGTTGACCCACAACCGCAGCCATGCGCACAGGTCCTTGATCTCGGCGCGGTCGAAAAAGCTCTGGCCGCCCGACACTTTGTACGGGATCGCGGCCTTGCGCAGCGCCTTTTCGAACGTGCGGGCCTGGTGGTTGGCCCGGTACAGCACCGCGAAGTTTTTCCAGTCCTGCACCTGACCGCCGCCGCCCTCGGTGGCGCCGTTGGCGCGAGCCGACTGGATCCGGGCCACTACGCGTTCCGCCTCGTGCTCCTCGTTGTCGGCGTCGACCACCCGCACCGGTTCGCCTTCCCCCAGCTCGGAGAACAGCGTCTTCGGAAACAGTTTCGGATTGGGCCCGATCACGTTGTTGGCGGCGCGCAGGATGGCGCTGGTGGAGCGGTAGTTCTGCTCCAGCTTGACCACCTTGAGCTGCGGAAAATCCAGCGGCAGCCGCTTCAGGTTGTCCAGCGTCGCGCCGCGCCAGCCGTAGATCGACTGGTCGTCGTCGCCGACCGCGGTGAAGCGGGCACGGTCGCCGACCAGCAACTTCAGCACCTCGTACTGAGTCGCGTTGGTGTCCTGGTATTCGTCCACCAGCACGTGGCCCATCCGGGCCTGCCACTGCTCGCGCACCTGGGCATGCTCCTGCAGCAGCTTGAGCGGCAGGCCGATGAGGTCGTCGAAGTCCACGCTCTGGTAGGCGGTCAGCCGCTCCTGGTAGCGCGCCATGATTCGGGCGGTGATTTTCTCGTTGTCGTCCTTGGCCTGGGCCTCGGCCTGGGCAGCATCGAGCCCCATGTTCTTCCAGAGGCTGATCGTCCATTGCCACTGACGCGCGGTCGCCGCGTCGGTGCTGCCGCCCGCGTCTTTCAGGATGCTGGTGACGTCGTCGCTGTCGAGGATCGAGAACTGCGGTTTCAGTCCCAGCGCCGCGCCGTCCTGTCGCAACATGCGCACGCCGAGTGCGTGGAAGGTGCAGATCAGCACGCCCCGGGCTTCGCGGCCGATCAGGGCCTTGGCCCGCTCGCGCATCTCGGCGGCGGCCTTGTTGGTGAAAGTGATGGCTGCAATCCGCTGCGGCTCCAGGCCGGCCTGGATCAGGCGCCCGATCTTGTGCGTGATCACCCGCGTCTTGCCGGAACCGGCGCCGGCCAGCACCAGGCACGGGCCCTGCAGGAAATTCACAGCTTCCTGCTGGGCGAGGTTGAGACCGGCGGACATGGAAACTGGAGCAGGACTGCGGGAACGCGAACGGTTGGGAGAGCGAAAAGGCGGGAGCGGCGAATCATACCGGCGGGAACTGCCGCCGCCGCGCTCGCCGTGCGCTTGCGGGGACAATACGGCCCGTGCTTGACATCCTGCTGGTCACCTTCCCGTTCTTCGCGCTTGTGCTGTGCGGCTACGTCGCAGCGCGGCGCCGCCTGCTGCCGCTGGAGGCGATCGCCGGGTTGAACAGCTTCGTGTTGTTCTTTGCCCTGCCGTGCATGCTGTACCGCTTCGGCGCTTCGACACCGATCGCGCAGCTGCTCGATGCCACCGCCATCGGCGTCTACCTGCTTTGCGCGCTGGTCATGGTCGGCTTCGTCGTGGCAGTCAGCATGAACCGGCGCATCGGCTGGAACGACGCGGCCTTTGGCGCCCTGGTGGCAGCTTTCCCCAACACCGGTTTCATGGGCGTGCCGCTGCTGGTCGCACTGCTCGGCGCGGCGGCGGCCGGCCCGGCCATCCTCACCATCCTGGTCGACCTGGTGGTCACGACCTCCCTGTGCATCGCCTTGTCGCGGCTCGATGGCGCCGATGAGCACGGCGCGGCCAAAGCGGCCCGCAGTGCGCTCAAGGGCGTTGCCCTCAACCCGATGCCTTGGGCGATCGTGCTGGGCGGGCTGGCGTCGGCGTTCCAGATGCGGCCGGTGGAGCCGGTGATGCAGACCCTGAGCCTGCTTGCCGACGCGGCGTCGCCGGTTGCCCTGTTCAGCATCGGCGCCGTGCTGGCACGTTCCCAGATGCTGGCGGCCCAACGCGACGCCGCGCCGATGCCGCTGCGCGATTTCGTCCCGGTGGCCGTGATCAAGCTGGTGGTCCACCCGGTGCTGGTGCTGGTGGTGGGGGCCGCGGCGATCTATCTGGGGCTGCCCCTCGACAAATTCGCGCTGACCGTGATGGTGCTGGTGGCCGCGCTTCCCAGCGCCAGCAATGTTTCGGTCCTGGCCGAGCGCTTCGGCGCCGACACCGGCCGCATCGCCCGCATCATCCTGCTGACGACAGCCGCCGCTTTCCTGACCTTCTCGGGCGCGGTGGCGTTGCTGCGTTAAGTGCGACCAGGGGTCGACGGACACCGTCGCCCGAGCCAGCCGCACCCGATAATCGCCGCATGACTTCATTCGTTCCCTTGGTCGATCTGACCCGCGGCGGCACCCTGGAGTGCCAGCATGCCGGGGCCATCGCGGTGGTGGACAGCGACGGCAAGCTGCTGGCCCGGGCGGGCGATCCGCACTTCATCGCCTTCACCCGCTCGACGCTCAAGGCATTGCAGGCGCTGCCATTCGTGCAGGGAGGCGGTCCGCGCCACTTCGGTTTCGACGACCGCAACCTGGCCATGCTGTGTGCCAGCCACAGCGGCGAGCCCATGCACGTGACC
>JAJAZH010000428.1 GCA_026785815.1 Ramlibacter sp.
CCGGCCAGCGATTTCGGCTGGAAGAAAGCGACCAGGTCTTCCAGCAGTTCCGCCGGCTCCAGCATCCGGCCATCGCCGGTTTCACCGCAGGCCTGAAAGCCGGAACCGACGCCCAGGATCCGCGCGCCATCCGAGGCCAGCTGCGCCATGTTGCGTTGCGTTGCCGGATGCGCCCACATTTCGCGGTTCATCGCCGGCGCCAGCAGCAGCGGCACCTGGCCCGGCGGCCGGGCCAGACACATCAGGCTGAGCAGGTCGTCGGCGCGGCCGTGCAGCAGGCGGGCCATGAAATCGGCGCTGCAAGGAGCGACCAGGATCGCATCGGCTTCGCGCGACAGGTTGATGTGCGGCATGTTGTTCGGCTCACGCGCGTCCCACTGCGAGGTGTACACCGGCCGGTTCGACAGCGCCTGCATGGTGACCGGGGTGATGAACTGCTCGGCCGCCGCGGTCATCACCACCTGCACCGTGGCGCCTTCCTTGACCAAGGCCCGGCACAGCTCAGCGGACTTGTAGCAGGCGATGCCGCCCGACAGTCCCAGCACGATGTGTTTGCCTGCCAGGTCGTTCATGGAGCGCAATGTAGCAAATGCCAATTCGCCGCGGCACCGAAGTCGACCCGGCGGCGCTCCTATAATCGCTCTTTACCACCTCCCGGAAGCGCACCTTCCGACCTGACATGACCAAATTCGTCTTCGTCACCGGCGGTGTGGTGTCCTCCCTCGGCAAGGGAATCGCCTCAGCCTCCTTAGCTGCGATTCTCGAATCGCGGGGCCTGAAGATCACCCTCATCAAGCTCGATCCGTACATCAACGTCGATCCGGGCACCATGTCACCGTTCCAGCACGGCGAGGTGTTCGTCACCGACGACGGCGCCGAAACCGACCTCGATCTCGGCCACTACGAACGCTTCATCACCACCCGCATGGGCAAGGTGAACAACTTCACCACCGGCAAGATCTACCAGTCGGTGCTGGAGAAGGAGCGCCGCGGCGATTACCTCGGCAAGACAGTGCAGGTGATCCCGCACATCACCAACGAGATCCAGGAATTCATCAAGCGCGGCGCGCGACTCGGCGCCGGGTCCGGCGACGCTTCTGGTGCGGGTGAGCCGGCCACGGCGGACGTCGCGATCGTCGAAATCGGCGGCACCGTCGGCGACATCGAGTCGCTGCCCTTCCTCGAAGCAGCGCGGCAGATGAGCCTGCGCATGGGCGCCAACAACACCGCCTTCGTCCACCTCACCTACGTGCCCTGGATCGCGGCCGCCGGCGAGCTGAAAACCAAGCCAACGCAGCACACGGTGCAGAAGTTGCGCGAGATCGGAATCTCCGCCGACGCGCTGCTCTGCCGCGCCGACCGCGCGATCCCCGACGAAGAGCGCGCCAAGATCTCGCTGTTCACCAACGTGCCCGAGTGGGGCGTGATCTCGATGTGGGACGTGGACACGATCTACAAGGTGCCGCGGATGCTGCACGAGCAGGGGCTGGACGGCCTGATCTGCGACAAGCTGCGGCTCAACACGCCGCCGGCCAACCTGAAGCGCTGGGACGCGCTGGTCCACGCCACGGAAAACCCGCAGGGCGAAGTGAACATCGCGATGGTCGGCAAGTACGTCGAGCTGTCCGACAGCTACAAGTCGCTCAACGAGGCGCTGCGCCACGCCGGCATGAAAAACCAGGTGCGGGTGAAGATCGACTATCTCGATTCGGAAACCATCACGGCCGACAGCGTGGCCCAGCTCGACAAGTTCGACGCGATCCTGGTGCCGGGTGGTTTCGGCAAGCGCGGCATCGAAGGCAAGATTGCCGCCGCCCGTTTCGCGCGCGAAAGCAAGGTCCCTTACCTGGGGATCTGCCTGGGCATGCAGGTCGCGACCATCGAATATGCGCGCCATGTCGCCGGCCTCCAGGACGCGAACAGCACCGAGTTCGAGCCCGACACGCCGCATCCGGTGATTGCGCTGATCACGGAGTGGAAGGACAGCGACGGCAGCATCAAGACCCGCGATCACAGTTCGAACCTCGGCGGCACCATGCGCCTGGGCGCGCAGAGCTCCGACGTGACGCCGGGCACGCTGGCGCACAAGATCTACGGCGACGTCGTGAACGAGCGGCACCGGCATCGCTACGAGGCCAACGTCAACTACCTCGAGCCCTTGCGCCAGGCCGGCCTGGTGATTTCGGCGCTGACCCAGCGCGAGCACCTGACCGAAATGGTCGAACTGCCGCAGACGGTCCATCCGTGGTTCGTCGGCGTGCAGTTCCACCCCGAGTTCAAGTCCACGCCCTGGGACGGCCATCCGCTTTTCAACTCCTTCATCCGGTCCGCGGTTGAACACCAGACCGCGCGGCTGGCCGCCGCGGATCCCATTGCCGGCAGCAAGCCCCTGAAGGCGGTGGCATGAGCCGCCGGGCCGCCCCAAGGCGAATCCCGCAGCGCGTAGCGCGGAGGGCAGTCCAGTGAGCGCCGCAGGACCGCTCCAAGGCGCCAAGGCCCCCGAGGGGCGGAGCGCAGCCAATTCATTGGCAAGCGTGGGGGCCCAATGAAACTTTGTGGTTTCGAGATCGGCCTCAACCAACCCTTCTTCCTGATCGCCGGCCCGTGCGTGGTCGAGTCCGAGCAGTTGCAGCTGGACACGGCGGGCGCGCTCAAGGAGATCACGGCCAGCCTGGGCATTGCGTTCATCTTCAAGAGCAGCTACGACAAGGCCAATCGCACCTCGGGCACCAGCTTCCGCGGCCCGGGCATGGCGCGCGGCCTGGAAATCCTGGCCAAGGTCAAGCGCGAGCTGGGGCTGCCGATCCTGACCGATGTCCACAGCGAAGCCGAGATCGCCGAGGTGGCCAAAGTGGTCGACGTGCTGCAGACGCCGGCCTTCCTGTGCCGCCAGACCGATTTCATCCACGCGGTGGCGCAGTCGGGCAAACCGGTGAACATCAAGAAGGGCCAGTTCCTGGCGCCGCACGAGATGAAGAATGTGATCGACAAGGCGCGCGCCGCGGCAAAGGAGAAAGGGCTGCCGCAGGACAGCTTCATGGCCTGCGAACGTGGCGCCAGCTTCGGCTACAACAACCTGGTCTCCGACATGCGCTCGCTGGCGATCATGCGCGAGACCGGCGCCCCGGTGGTGTTCGACGCCACCCACTCGGTCCAGTTGCCTGGCGGCCAGGGCACGAGCTCGGGCGGCCAGCGCGAGATGGTGCCGGTGCTGGCGCGGGCGGCGGTCGCCGTCGGCATCTCCGGCCTTTTCATGGAGACCCATCCCGATCCCGCCAGGGCGCTGTCCGATGGACCCAACGCGGTGCCGCTCAAGCACATGAAGGCGCTGCTGGAAACCTTGCTGGCGCTGGACCGCGTCACCAAGAAGAACGGCTACCTCGAAGACAACTTCAACCCATAAGGAAAGATCCATGCCCAGCGCCTACGTCATCGTCGACATGAAGATCACCGACCCGCAGCGCTACC
Source organism: Ramlibacter sp. (assembly GCA_026785815.1). Taxonomy (GTDB): domain Bacteria; phylum Pseudomonadota; class Gammaproteobacteria; order Burkholderiales; family Burkholderiaceae_C; genus Ramlibacter. The sequence continues at coordinate 3,469 of JAJAZH010000428.1, forward strand.
AGCAGTACATGGCGGCCGCGCCGGCCGCGGTGGCGGCCGCCGGCGGCGAATACCTGGTGCGCGGCGGGCGCAACGAGGTGCTGGAAGGATCGTGGCAGCCTGCCCGCATCGCCATGCTGCGCTTTCCGAGTTATGAGAAAGCCAAGGCCTTCTACGACGACGAGCTGTACCGTGCGGCCCGCGCCAAACGCGAAGGAACGACAGAGTTCTTCAACATGGTGCTGGTCGAAGGGGTCGGCTGAGGCCCTTCCCTTCCGGGCGCACACGCCCACCCTGCCCGGCTCACGACGGCGGGCTTTTTGAAGAACAAGGAACCTTTGAGGAACTGAATGAGCGCAATCGTTGACATCGTCGGCCGCGAGATCCTGGACTCGCGCGGCAACCCCACCGTCGAATGCGACGTGCTGCTGGAATCGGGGACCATGGGCCGCGCCGCCGTCCCTTCGGGCGCATCCACCGGGTCGCGCGAGGCGATCGAGCTGCGCGACGGCGACATGAGCCGCTACCTGGGCAAGGGCGTGCTGAAGGCGGTCGAGCACATCAACACCGAGCTGTCCGAAGCGGTGCTCGGCCTCGATGCTTCCGAGCAGGCCTTTCTCGACAAGACGCTGATCGACCTGGATGGCACCGAAAACAAGGGTCGCCTGGGCGCCAACGCGATGCTGGCAGTCTCGATGGCCGTGGCCCGCGCCGCCGCCGAGGAATCGGGCCTGCCGCTGTACCGCTATTTCGGCGGCATGGGCGGGATGCAGATGCCGGTGCCGATGATGAACGTCGTCAACGGCGGCGCGCACGCCAACAACAACCTCGACCTGCAGGAGCTGATGATCATCCCGGTCGGCGCGCCGAGCTTTCGCGAGGCCGTGCGTTACGGCGCCGAGGTGTTCCACGCGCTCAAGAAGATCCTCCACGACAAGGGCATGAGCGTGGCGGTCGGCGACGAAGGCGGCTTCGCGCCCAACGTGGCCAACCATGAAGCCGCGATCCAGATGATCCTGGAGGCGATCGAGAAGGCTGGCTACCGGCCGGGCGAGCAGATCGCGTTGGGCCTGGACTGCGCCGCCAGCGAGTTCTACAAGGACGGTCGCTACGGCCTGGAGGCGGAGGGCCTGTCGCTGCAGGCTGGCGAATGGACCGACATCCTGGCCGACTGGGTCGGCAAGTACCCGATCATCAGCATCGAGGACGGCATGGCCGAGGCCGATTGGGACGGCTGGAAGACGCTGACCGAGCGGCTGGGCAAGCAGGTGCAATTGGTCGGCGACGACCTGTTCGTCACCAACACGAAAATCCTTCGCGAGGGCATCGAGAAGAAGATCGCCAACTCGATCCTGATCAAGATCAACCAGATCGGCACGCTGACCGAAACCTTCGCCGCGATCGAGATGGCCAAGCGCGCCGGCTACACCGCCGTCATCAGCCATCGCTCCGGCGAGACCGAAGACAGCACCATCGCCGACATCGCGGTGGGCAGCAACGCCGGCCAGATCAAGACCGGCTCGCTCAGCCGCAGCGACCGGATGGCCAAGTACAACCAGCTGCTGCGGATCGAGGAAGACCTGGGCGACATCGCGTCCTATCCAGGGCGCTCGGCTTTCTACAGCCTGCGCTGAACGCACGGGCTGTCCGGGCGCGAGAACCGAGCCGAGCTGAACCGATGGCCACCCGACTCGTTCCCGCCCTGCTGCTCGCCCTGCTGGCGGTGGTGCATGCGCAACTGTGGTTCGGCCGTGGCAGCATCGGCAACGTGGCGCTGCTGCAGCGCAAGCTGGAGCAGCAGAAGTCGCGCAACGACGGGGCCCGGCAGGCCAACGAGCGGTTGGCCTCCGAGGTGCGCGACCTCAAGGAGGGCCTCGACATGGTCGAGGAAAAAGCCCGCAGCGAGCTCGGCATGGTCAAGCCCAATGAGATCTACGTGCAGATCGCGAAGTGAGATGAACCGGGCAAGCCGATGAAGGTCGCCCTCGTCGGTGCCGAAAGCACCGGCAAGACCCAGCTCGCCGGCGAACTCGCGGTGCAACTGCGGCTGCAGGGGAAACAGGTCGCGGTGGTGGACGAGGCGCTGCGCCGATGGTGCGAACGCGAAGGCCGCGCACCCCGGCCCGCCGAGCAACTGCCGATCGCGCAGGAGCAGGAAAGCCGGGTCGACCTGGCCAGTCACGGTGACGGCGTCGCCAACGACATCGTGATCGCTGACACCACGGCGCTGATGGTCGCGATCTACAGCGGCATGCTGTTCGAGGACGGCGAGCTGCTGCGCTTCGCGCTGGAGCGGCAACGGCGCTACGACGTGACGTTGCTCACCGGCCTCGACCTGCCGTGGGTTGCGGACGGGCTGCAACGCGAGGGTCCGCTGGCGCGCGACCGGGTCGATGCGCAACTGCGCGATCTGCTGACAGCCGGCGGCATTTCTTTTCGCGTGGTCTATGGCGAAGGTGAAACCCGGGTTGCGAATGCGCTGGCGGCGCTCGGATCGGCGCCTCAGACGCTGGGTGATCCGATCGCAGCCGAAGCGCAGTCCCGACCGCGGCGCTGGCAATGGAACTGCGACAAGTGCAGCGACCCCGGCTGCGAACACCGGCTCTTCACTCTGGGGCCCGGAGCCGTCCCGGCCGGAAGTAAGATCGTTTCGATGAGGAAGAGCGATCGATGAAACTGGGCTGTATTGCGGACGACTTCACCGGAGCCACCGACCTGGCCAACAACCTGGTGCGCGCGGGCATGCGGGTGATCCAGACCATCGGCGTTGCGGCCTCGCCCCTGCAGACCGACGCCGACGCGGTGGTGGTGGCGCTGAAGTCGCGCACCCTGCCGCGCGCTGACGCCGTCGCGCAATCCGTCGCCGCGCTGCGCTGGCTGCAGGCGGCGGGCGCGCGGCAAATCTACTTCAAGTACTGCTCCACCTTCGACAGCACGCCGGCCGGCAACATCGGGCCGGTGACCGAAGCCCTGATGGATGCGCTGGACACGCGCTTCACGATCGCCACGCCCGCCTTCCCCGACAACCAGCGAACCGTCTTCAAGGGCCACCTGTTCGTCGGCGACGTGCTGCTGAACCAGTCAGGAATGCAGAACCATCCGCTGACTCCGATGACCGACCCCAACCTGGTCCGCGTGTTGCAGGCGCAGTGCCGCGGCAAGGTCGGCCTGATCGACCACCGGGTGGTGGCGCAGGGCGAACCGGTGATCCGCGAGCGGATCGAAGCCTTGAAGGCGGACGGGGTCACGATTGCGATCGTCGACGCCGTGACCAACGAGGACCTGCTGCGGCTCGGTCCGGCGCTCAAGGACATGCCGCTGGTCACCGCCGGCTCCGGCGTCGCCATCGGGCTGCCGCGAAATTTCGGACTCTCGCCTTCCTCCGCCGCCAGCATGCTGCCCACCGCCACTGGCCTGCAGGCGGTCGTTTCCGGAAGTTGTTCGCTGGCCACCAACCAGCAGGTGCAGGAGTTCATCCGTTGCGGCGGGGCCGCGCTGGCCGTGGAGCCGTTGCGAATCGGGTCCGGGGCCGACGTCGTGCAGCAGGCGCTGGCCTGGGCCGAGGCGCGTTTGCAGGCCGGGCCGGTGCTGATCTATTCGACCGCGGATGCGGGCGGTGTCAAGGCAGTGCAGACACAGCTCGGCGCGGACGCGGCCGGCCAGCTGGTCGAACGCACGCTGGCCGCGATCGCCAGCGGCCTGGTGCAACTGGGCGTGAGGCAGTTGCTGGTCGCCGGGGGTGAAACCTCCGGCGCTTGCGTGCAGGCCCTGGGCGTGCCGCAACTGCAGATCGGCCCGCAGATCGACCCGGGGGTGCCGTGGTGCCATGCGCTCCTGCCTTCGGGCGAAGGCCTGCACCTGGCGCTGAAGTCCGGCAACTTCGGCAGCGCGGACTTTTTCGTCAAGGCTTTCGGGCAGCTCCGATGAACGAGTCGCAGGCCCGCGAAGAAATCTGCCGCGTCGGCAAGAGCCTGTTCGAGCGCGGCTACGTGCATGCGACGGCCGGCAACATCAGTTATCGGCTGGAGGACGGTTCCTCGCTGATCACGCCCACCGACGCCTGCCTCGGCTTGCTGGACCCGACCCGGCTGGCGCGGGTGGACGCGCAAGGCGCGCAGCTCTCGGGCGACCGTCCGAGCAAGACCCTGGCCTTGCATTCGCGCATCCTGCAGGAGGCCGTGAAGTTCGACCCCGCGACCCGCTGCGTGCTGCACACCCACAGCAGCCACGCCGTGGCGCTCAGCCTGCAGTGCGGCGATGCCGAACTGCTGGCGCCGCTGACGCCGTACTTCGTGATGAAGGTCGGCCATGTGCCGCTGCTGGGCTACCACCGCCCCGGCGCCGAAGCGGCGGCGCAGCAGGCTGGCGACCTGATCGCGCGCTACGGCGCTGCCGGCAGGCCGATTCGCGCGCTGATGCTGAACCGGCTGGGCCCGGTGGTCTGGCACGACAGCCCTGCGGCTGCAATGGCGGTGCTGGAGGAGCTCGAGGAAACCGCCAGGCTCATGCTGCTGGCGCCCGGCCCGCTGCAACCGCTCGATGAATCGCGAATCGAGGAGCTGCGCAGCGCCTTCGGCGCGCGCTGGTAAACGGTCTACTGGGTCTACTGGGTCTACTGGGTCTACTGGGTCTACTGAACTGTCGGCGTCGCCGGCGGCTGGTCGCCGACCGCGGTGAACAGCTGGGCCGAGTCGATCGGGTCGAACCGGTACTGCTTGCCGCAGAAATCGCAGCCGACCTCGATCTCGCCGCGTTCGGCGACGATGTCGTCGGCCTCCTCCTGGCCCAGGCTGCGGATCATGTTGGCGACCCGCTCGCGGCTGCAGGTACAGGCAAAGCGCGGCGTCTGCGGCTCGAAGCGCAGCACCTTCTCCTCCCAGAACAGCCGCGTCAGGATGGTGTCGACATCGAGCCCCAGCAGTTCCTCGCGCTTCAGGCTGGCGGCCAGGATCGCGATCCGGTTGTAGTCTTCGTTGACGCCGATCTCGTCTTCATTCGCCTTGCTGACCAGACTGCCCGCCAGGTTGCCTTCGCCTGCCACCGGCAGCCGCTGGATCAGCAGGCCAGCCGCCACCTTGTCGTCGGCTGCCAGCACCAGCGTGGTGTCGAGTTGCTCCGACTGCAGCATGTAGTGCTCCAGCACCTCGCTGAGCTTCTGGATCTTCTCGCGCTGGTCGCCGTGCAGCGGCACCACGCCCTGGTACGGCTGCTGCCCGGGGAACCGGTCCTTGGGATCGAGCGTGATGGCGCAGCGGCCCTTGTTGCCGACGTTGACCAGGTCGGCCAGGCGCGCATCGACAGCCACTTCGCCCACCACCTTGGCCGTCACCCGCAGCGTCAGGTCATGCTGCACTTCGGCGACCGCCACCTTGACCGGACCGTTGCCGAAGATCTGCAGGATCAACGCGCCGTTGAACTTGATGTTGGCCTGCATCAGCGCGCCCGCGGCCGCCATCTCGCCGAGCAGTTCGCGCACCGGCGGCGCCCACTCGCCGCCATCGGTATTGGCCTGGCGCCGCGCCAGGATCTCGGTCCAGGCATCGGTCAGGCGCACGATCGCACCGCGCACCGGCAGCCCGTCGAACAGGAATTTATGCAGTTCCGACATCAGCCGATCTTCTTGAAGCCGCGGGCGTAACGCTGTCCGTTTTCGACATAGTGCTGCGCGATCTGGGCCAGCATCGCGCGTCCGGCCTCGTCGACCGGCCGCACCACCCGGGCCGGGCTGCCGAAGATCAGCGAGTTGTCGGGAAACTCCTTGCCCTCGGTCACAACGCTGCCGGCGCCGACGATGCAGTTGCGCCCGATCTTCACGTTGTTGAGCACCACCGCCTGGATTCCGATCAGGCTGCCGTCGCCGATGCTGCAGCCGTGCAGCATCACCTGGTGGCCGACCGAGACGTTGTCGCCGATCAGCAGCGGCACGCCGAAATCCGCGTGCAGCACGGAGCAGTCCTGGATGTTGCTGTTGCGGCCGATGCGGATCGCTTCGGTGTCGCCGCGGATCACGACGCCGAACCAGACGCTGGCGTTCTCGCCCAGCTCCACGTCTCCGATCACCTGGGCGCTGTCGGCGATCCAGACGCCGGGGCCGATCCTGGGCGCCTTGCCGTCGAGTTCATAAATGGCCATGGAACTGCCTCCGTGAAATGACGCTAAACCGGAATTGTAGGGACGGCAAGCGCAGGCTCCAGCAACACGGCCAGCTCTGCTTCATCGAAGCCGGCCTGGCGCCGGGCCGCCAGGTTGAACGGTCCCCGCGGCCGGGGCGCGCGATGAACTTC
>JAJAZH010000429.1 GCA_026785815.1 Ramlibacter sp.
GCGGCAGGCCGGGGGGCGGCCAGGGGGGCGGGCGCGTGGGGGGCGGGCGCCGGCGCCGGGGCTGGCACATCGAAGGTCAGGCTGTTCTCGGACAGAGTCAGGTCCGGCGCGTCCAGCCGGGCCGGCATCGTCGCCGATGGGTCCGGTTCGGGCGACAGGTTGAAACTCATGTCGAGCGCCGGCATTGGTTCTGGAGCGGCTGGCGCTGGTGCGCGGGCTGCCGTCGGCGCGGGAGCTGCTGCCTTCTGGACAGGCGCCGGAACCGGCGAGACCGCAGCGGGCTCGTCGTCGCCGAACGAGAAATCAAGATCGAGGTCCACATCCGACACGCCTGGCGTTTCGGGACGGGCCTGGACTACCTGGGTTGCGGTCGCCCCGGAAAAGCCGGCAGCACCGCTTGCTGCCGCGGTGCTCCCCTCCGTTGGTTGGCCGCCAGGACGGTACAGCGGATTTCCCGCATCCAGTTCCTTGCCGAGTTCGCAGATGTGGTCCCACTCCGGCCCTTCGCCGCGGGTCAGGCTGTAGGCTTCGGTGGCAACCAGTTCGAACGCCTTGGCGTCGCGCCGCTTCGAATAGATCTCGAGCAGCTTGCTGTGAATGGCAACGCGCTGCGGATTGGTCCGCAGCGCTTCCTTCAGGATTTCCTCGGCCTGCAAGTCTCGCCCGTAAGCCAGATAAACGTCGGCTTCCGCCACCGGGTCGACATCGCCGGCAGCATCGAGCTGGCTGGGCGAATACACCATCGACGAGCCGGTCGGACTGCCTTCATTGGTGTCGATCCGCTGGCCTCCGCTGGCGCCGAAGAAGGAGTCGGGCTGCAGCCGGCTCTCCAGGAACGAGCTGTCGACCTGGGACGACTTCTTGCGTTGGCGGGCTCGATAGAAACCGGCCCCGAGCAGCAATGCGATCAGGCCGCCAGCGGCTGCGGGGACGATCGGGTTTTCGAGCAGATCGTCGATCAGCGACGATTCGGCTGCAGCGGTCGTGACGGGTGGCCGCGCAGCCGGACTGACCGCCGCGGGCGCCGAGGCTGGGGCAATTGCAGGAATCGCAGCCCCGATGGCTGTTGCTGCCGCGGCAGCCGATGCCGCAGACGCCGCGGCTGCCGCCGGGTCGGGCGTCACAGCGACCGGTGCCGGAGTTGGAGCCGGCGTCGGAGCTGGAGTGGGCGCCGGTGTCGGCGCAGGAGTCGGAGCCGGCGTCGGTGCGGGCGTAGGTGCTGGTGTCGGAGCGGGGGTCGGAGCGGGGGTCGGAGCAGGAGCTGCGGCCGGTCGTGCGGCAGTCACCGCGGCTCCCGCTGCAACGCCTGTCCCCGGACGGGCAGCTGCAGCACCAGGCGTCGACCCCGCTGCCGTCCCCGCTGGTGTACCGGTCGCCGTCCCCAGCCGGTTCAGGTCGGCGATGTTCTTGTTCAGCTCCGCAACCCGGCTCGAAGCTTCCTTCGTGGCACGGTCGCGGGCGATCTTCTCCTCGTTAGCCTTGGCCTGCACGCTGCCCTTGGACAGCGTGAGCTTGTCGGGTGTCGCCGCCGCCGGTTTCTTGTCTTCGACGGTTGCCTGCACACGTCCGCTGGCCTGGCGCTGGGCGCCCTCGGTGCGTCCCGCTGGAACGCCTTCGGCCAGCTTGCGGCGGAACTCGTTGAAGTCCCGGCTCTGCGCAACGACGGTCTGGCGGGCTTCCTCCGGTGAAGTCGCGCCGGCATCTGCCGCGCTCGGGATGTCCAGAACGGCGCCGGCCCGCAACCGGTTGATATTGCCGCCGTTGAAAACTTCCGGATTGGCGCGCAGTAACGCGACCAGCATCTGGTCGAGCGAAATGGTCGGTGGCTTGTTGGCCGCGGCAATCGCGCCGGCGGTATCGCCGGCCTGGACTGTCACTTGCTTGCCATCGGGCGAAGGCGGGCTCCGTGGCGCGGCGGCAGTCGGTGCCGGCGCTGGTCGAGGCCCGGTTGGCGCTCCAGGCGTAGCGGCTTGGCGATCCGCGCGTCGGCCGCCAGGGGCAAGCCGCGGAACCGGGGTTGCCGTCACGGCAGGTTGCGGCGCAATCGGTGAGATCTGGGCCGGCAATGGGGTCGGGCTGCTTTGCCGCAGGTTCTGCGGATCGAACAGCATCGTGTAGTCGCGCACGATGCGCCCCGAAGACCAGCTGGCTTCCAGGATCAGGTCGACGAACGGATCGTTGATCGGCCGATCACTGCTCAGCCGTAGGTAGTAAGTTCCATCAGGACGTCGCTGCAGCGCAATCCGCACGCTGGACATCGCGGGGCTGTATTCGAGGCCGGCGGCCCGGAAAGCGTCAGGCGAGGCAACGGTGGCGCGAAGGCTGGCAACCTCCTCGGCATTGATTTCGGGGATATCGATGTCCGCACGCAGCGGTTCGCCCAAGGACGACTGGACGGTCACGCGACCCAGAGCAAGGGCATGGGCATCCGACGCGGAAACGCTGAGGACGACTGTTGCCGCGATCGCCAGAGCGGTCGCCTGCCAACGCGGTTTTTTCATCGGTTTTAGCGTCCCCACTGCTCGGTCTGCAGGCAGTTTTTTTCTCATCATGCGGACATTCGCCTAGAGCTGAATTTGCTAAAAAGGACCATAACATCAATGTCTTAGGCTGACAAGCTGAGACATCTTTTAGGTTCTGCGAGAGGCTTTTGCAACGCTTCACAGCACTGCCTTGTTGCGACGAGACAACGCCGCGAATCTCGCGCCGCAAGCCGCTGGCATTCCATCCGTTCAGGCCTGCAGCAAGATCCTCAACATGCGCCGCAATGGCTCGGCCGCGCCCCAAAGCAGCTGATCGCCGATGGTGAAAGCGCCGAGATAATCCGGGCCCATTGCAAGTTTGCGGAGCCGGCCCACCGGAATCGTCATCGTTCCAGTGACCGCCACCGGCGTCAGGTCTTGCAGCGTCGCTTCCCTGGTGTTGGGCACCACCTTCACCCAGGGGTTGGCGCTGGCGATCAACGCCTCGATGTCCTCGAGCGGCACGTCTTTCTTCAGCTTGAATGTCAGTGCCTGGCTGTGGCAGCGCATGGCGCCCACCCGGACGCAGAACCCGTCGACCGGTGTCGCCGGTGTCGCGAAGCCCTGGCCCTGGCCAAGGATCTTGTTGGTCTCGGCCCCGGCTTTCCACTCTTCCTTGGACACACCCCAGCCAGCGTCGCCCCGCTGCTTGCCTTCGCCCAGGTCCTTGTCGATCCAGGGAATGAGTGAGCCGCCCAGCGGAACCCCGAAGTTCGTCACTTCATCGCCAGTCAGCGACTTCTGACGCGCCAGCACTTTGCGATCGATCTCGAGAATCGCCGATTTCGGATCGTCCAGCAGCGCCCGCACCTCGCTATTGAGCGTGCCGAATTGCGTCAGCAGTTCGCGCATGTGCTGGGCGCCGCCACCTGACGCGGCCTGGTAGGTCATGCTGCTCATCCATTCGACCAGGCCGGCCTGGTAGAGCGCACCAACGCCCATCAACATGCAGCTGACGGTGCAGTTGCCGCCGATCCAGTTCTTGCCGCCGTTGGAAAGCGCGTTGCGGATCACCTGCAGGTTGACCGGGTCGAGCACGATGACGGCGTCGTCCTTCATACGCAGCGTCTGTGCGGCGTCGATCCAGTGACCGCTCCAGCCCGCGGCCCGCAATTTCGGGAACACCTCGGCGGTGTAGTCGCCACCCTGGGCGGTGACGACGATGTCGCACTTGCGCAGTTGTTCGATGTCGAACGCGTCGCGCAGCGTCGTCTCGTTCTTGGCCTGGGCCGGAGCCTTGCCGCCGGAATTGGAAGTGGAAAAGAACAGCGGCTCAATCAGGCCGAAATCGCCTTCGGCCTGCATCCGGTCCATCAGGACCGAGCCCACCATGCCGCGCCAGCCGATTAGGCCAACCAGCGGTTGCTGTGAATTCGAGAGTTTCATGTCACATCGCCCTTTCAATGAAATAACTTTGTGGGACAGACCGCAGCAAAGCGGAGCTCTGTCCCCAATCGATTAATTCTTGTTCCCCCGGCTCGCTCGGGCCGGGGAGGGGCGCGACGAACCGGAGCTTGTTAGCCCTTGCTGGTCTTCTTCGTGATCGAAGCGACGACAGCGTCGCCCATCTCGCGGGTGCCGACCTTTTTGGTGCCTTGCGACCAGATGTCCGGCGTGCGCAATCCGGTCGCGAGCACGTGCTTGACGGCCGACTCGATGCGGTCGGCGGCCTGGGTCTGGTTCAGTGAGAAGCGAAGCATCATGGCGGCTGAGAGGATTGTAGCCAATGGATTGGCGACGCCTTGGCCGGCGATGTCCGGCGCGCTGCCATGGCTGGGCTCGTACAGGCCCTGGTTGCCGGCGTTCAGGCTGGCTGACGGCAGCATGCCGATCGAGCCGGTCAGCATCGCCGCCTCGTCCGACAGGATGTCCCCGAACATGTTGCCAGTCACCACCACGTCGAAGCGTTTGGGCGCCTTGACCAGCTGCATGGCCGCGTTGTCGACGTACATGTGGTCGAGCGCGACGTCCGGGTACTGCTTGCCGACCTCGCTCAC
>JAJAZH010000430.1 GCA_026785815.1 Ramlibacter sp.
CAACGCGAGCGGGAGTTGCCACGCTACACGCAGCGGCTGGAGTTCGAGATCGACACGATCCTGAAGATGGGCTTTCCTGGCTACTTCCTGATCGTGGGCGACTTCATCAACTGGGCCAAGAGCCACGGCTGCCCGGTGGGTCCGGGCCGGGGCTCCGGCGCCGGCTCGCTGGTGGCCTATTCGCTCAAGATCACCGACCTCGATCCGCTGCAGTACAACCTGCTGTTCGAGCGCTTCCTCAATCCGGAGCGGGTCTCGATGCCCGACTTCGACATCGATTTCTGCCAGAGCAACCGCGACCGCGTGATCGACTACGTCAAGGAAAAGTACGGCAAGGACGCGGTCAGCCAGATCGCCACCTTCGGCACCATGGCCGCGCGCGCCGCGATCCGCGACGTCGGCCGGGTGCTGGACATGAGCTACACCTTCTGCGACGGCATCAGCAAGCTGATCCCGAACAAGCCGGGCCAGCACATCACCATCGACGGCGCCATCAAGGCCGAGCCGGTGCTGGCCGAGCGGCTGGAAAAGGAAGAGGACGTCAAGACGCTGCTGGCGCTGGCGCAGAAGCTCGAAGGCATGACGCGCAACGTCGGCATGCATGCCGGTGGCGTCCTGATCGCGCCCGGCAAGCTGACCGACTTCACCCCGCTGTACCAGCAGCCGGGGAGCGACGCAGCAGTCAGCCAGTACGACAAGGACGATGTCGAGGCCGCCGGACTGGTGAAGTTCGACTTCCTGGGCCTGGCCACGCTGACGATTCTTGAGATCGCCCGCGAGTTCATCGCCGGCCGCCACAAGGGACAAGAGGGCTTCCGGTTCGAGGACATCGCGCTCGACGACCCGCACACCTACAAGCTGTTCGCCGACGGCAAGACCGAGGCGGTGTTCCAGTTCGAAAGCCGCGGCATGCAGGGCATGTTGCGCGACGCCCGGCCGACGCGGCTGGAGGACCTGATCGCGCTCAACGCGTTGTACCGTCCGGGCCCGATGGACCTGATCCCCAGCTTCGTCGCGCGCAAGCACGGGCGCGAACAGGTGGAGTATCCGCATCCGCTGGTGGCGGAGATGCTGAGCGAGACCTACGGCATCATGGTCTACCAGGAGCAGGTGATGCAGACCGCCCAGATCCTGGGCGGCTATTCGCTGGGCGGCGCCGACCTGCTGCGCCGGGCGATGGGCAAGAAGAAGGCCGAGGAGATGGCCGAGCACCGGCAGATCTTCCGCACCGGCGCGGCCAAAAACGACATCGACGAGCGCAAGGCCGACGAGATCTTCGACCTGATGGAGAAGTTCGCCGGCTATGGCTTCAACAAGTCCCATGCCGCCGCCTATTCGCTGCTGGCGTACCACACCGGCTGGCTCAAGGTCCATTACACGGCCGAGTTTTTCTGCGCCAACATGACCGTGGAGATGGATGACACCGACAAGCTGAAGGTGCTGTTCCAGGACGCGCAAAAACCGCAGTGGGGCCCCGCCGGCAACGTCGGCATCGCCTTCGAGGCGCCAGACGTCAATCGCGGCAACTACCGCTTCGAGCCGATCTCGGACCGGGCGATCCGCTACGGGCTCGGCGCGGTGAAGGGCACCGGCCAGCAGGCGATCGAGGCGATCGTGAAAGCCAGGCAGGAGGGCGGCCCGTTCCGGAGCCTGTACGACTTCTGCGTGCGGGTCGACCGCAGCAAGATCAACAAGCGGACTGTCGAGGCGCTGGTCAAGGCCGGCGCCTTCGATTCGATCCAGCTCAATCGCGCTTCGCTGGTGGCGTCGGTCGACCGGGCGTTCGACTTTGCCAACGTGACCGCAGCCAATGCGGACCAGGGCGGGCTGTTCGACCTGGGCGATTCGCATGCCGCCAGCACCCAGGAGCCGGCGCTGGTGGAGGCGACGTCCTGGGGTGTGAAGGAGCGGCTGACATTTGAAAAGACGGCGGTCGGTTTCTATCTTTCGGGCCACCTGTTCGACGAGGTGGCGCTGGAAGTGCGCCGCTTCGCGCGGCGCCAGATCGACGAGCTGATCGACTCGCGCGAACCGCAGCTGCTGGCCGGCATCGTCAGCGATTTCCGCGTCATCAACGGCCAGCGCGGCAAGCTGGCGCTGTTCAAGCTCGACGACAAGTCCGGATCGATCGACGCGCGCGCGGACGAGGCCTTGATCAACGCCAACCGCAACCTGCTCAAGGAGGACGAACTGGTGATCGTCATGGGCAAGCTGCAGCCGGACCGGTTTTCGGGCGGACTGCAGCTCACGGTCAGCCAGGTCTGGGACCTGGCGACGGCGCGCTGCCGTTTCGGCAAGTTCCTGCGGGTCGCGGTGAACGGCCACGCGCCCGACATCCAGCGCCTCGTGAAGGACTTCCCTCCCCGGCGCGAGTATTCGGAGCAGGGCGAGCTGGTGCGCGGCCTGAACGTGCGCCTGTCGCTGCAGCGGGCCGATGCGGTGGCGGAAGTACAACTGGGTGAAGAAGCGAAGTTCTTCCCCAGCGACGCGGCGCTGGCAAGCTGGTCGGCCCAGGCGGACAAGGGCCAGGCCCAGGTGGTCTACGAGAGCTAGATTCAGAAGAAGCGACCATCTTCTCGCTGGAGCAAGCCGCGGGACATCGACACGCTGGAAGAACTGCAGGATGGCGCCGGCCCTGGCGTGGGGAAAGGCGCCTCAATCCTTGGGACGAAAGTCGATGATCAGCGACGCCGGCACGCGACCGTCGACGTCACGCGGCAGCACTTCGGTCTTGATCACGGCCTTGAGCACGGCCTCGTCCCAGCCCCGCACGCCACTGGATTTGAGCACGCGCTGACCGATGATGGTGCCGTCGGGTGAAGTCCGCACCTCGATCTCGGCCCTGGGATTTCCTGCAATGTCCTCGGTGAACACGATGTTGGGTTTGATGCGAGCCGCGACCCGCCCGCCATAGCTCGCGGAAGGGCCGGACGCCCGTGCGGCCGTGCCTCGGCTGTCCGGCGCTCCGCTGCCATTGGCCAGGCCCTGGATGCGCTTCAAGTTGTCTTCGCGCTGGGCCTCCAGCCGCCGGGCATCCTCGGCCTGCCGCGCGCGCTTGGTGGATTCCAGCTTCTGCTGCTCGACTGCCTGGGCCTGGGCCTGCGCCTGGAC
>JAJAZH010000431.1 GCA_026785815.1 Ramlibacter sp.
ACCGCGGCCTGCGGCCGAACGCCCCGGTGTGCTTCACCGATGTCAGCGACGCCGCGCAGCCGCTGCCTCCAGGCACCACGCGCGAGCAGCTGCTGGCGCGCTTTCACGTGCGCAGCCACGACGGCCAACTGCTTAGCGGCGCCCAGGCGTTTATTGCGCTGTGGGCCGCGCTGCCGGGCTGGCGCTGGCTGGCCCTGGCCGGCCGCCTGCCGGGCGCGGCCTGGGCGATGGAGCGTACATACTGCTTCTTTCTGCGCTGGCGACCGGCGCTGCAACGCTGGGCGTTGCGTCTTGACCGGCCCGGACCGCACCGTTGAGCCCGCCCTCTTCAACTCTGGAACGCGAACCATGACTTCGATCGTCCTCATCACCGGTGCCAGCGGCGGCATCGGCAGAGCCCTGGCTCACCAGTTGCACGCCCAAGGCTTGCGTGTCGCAGCGGTGGGGCGTGAAGCCGGACGGCTGGACGACGTCGACGCCGCCGTGCGCATTGCCGCCGACACCACCACGCCCGAGGGCGCCGCGTTGGCCATCGCCGCCTGCCAGGAAGCACTCGGCGCCGCACCGACGCTGCTGGCGCACTGCGTGGGCAGCACCCTGATCGCACCGTTGCACCGAACCCGCCTGGAGGGATACCGGGAGGTGATGCGCGTCAACCTCGACAGCGCGGTGTTCATGCTGCAGGCCTGGCTCGCGGGTGTGCAAGGCGGGCCCGGAGCGGCCGTGTTCGCGAGTTCGGTCGTGGCGCGCATTGGCGTTGCGAATCACGAAGCAATCGCGGCGGCCAAGGGCGGCGTCGAAGCCCTGGTGCGCAGCGCAGCGGCCACCTATGCGGCGCAGGGCCTGCGCATCAACGCCGTGGCACCGGGGATGACCGACACGCCGATGACAGCCGGCATGCTGAAGATGCCAGCCATGCGCGAGGGCGCCGCGCGCCAGTACCCGCTGGGCGGAGTGCAGACCGCCTCTCAGGTGGCCGACGTGATGGCCTGGCTGCTGGGCGACGGTGCGGCACGCTTGACCGGGCAGGTCATTGCCGTGGACGGCGGCTTCACCACCGTGCGGCCTCTCGTGAAATAGAGGACGCGGACTGATGAAGGCGGACATGGCAGGCCCTTCGCGTTGGGCCCGGCGACTGGGCTTTTGCGGGCTGATTCCATTCGTGAGCCTGGCAGCGCTGCTTTGGGTGGCACGGCCAGATGACTGGCCGCTGGCAAAAATGGCACTGCTCGGGTACGGCGCGACCATTTCCAGCTTTTTGGGGGCAATCCATTGGGGCCTGGTCATGCCTGAGGGGCCTGCCCAGCCCGCGTCGTCGCTGCTCTGGGGCGTGGTGCCCAGCCTGCTGGGCTGGGCGGCGCTGCTGCTAGGAGATGCGCCGGGACTGTTGCTGATAGCGGCTTTGCTCTGGGCCTGCTTTGCGGTGGACCGGGCCCTGTTTCCGCGCTACCAGCTGCAGGCCTGGCTGCCCATGCGATTGCGGCTGACTCTGGTGGCCAGTCTCAGTTGCCTGGCCGGGGCGGCGGCGCTGCTGTAAGAGGCGGAGCGGCATGCAGAAACTCTGATGCCATGCGACGCCCCGCGGACGTCCCGGACTGCAATCACATGTTTTCGATCATCACCTGGCCGAAGCCCGAGCAGCTGACCTGGGTGGCGCCGTCCATCAGGCGGGCGAAGTCGTAGGTCACCTTCTTGCTCAGGATGGCTTTTTTCATCGAGCTGATGATCAGGTCCGCCGCCTCGGTCCAGCCCATGTGGCGCAGCATCATTTCGGCCGACAGGATTTCGGAGCCCGGATTGACGTAGTCCTTGCCGGCGTACTTGGGCGCGGTGCCGTGGGTCGCTTCGAACATCGCGATCGAATCGCTCATGTTGGCGCCCGGGGCGATGCCGATGCCGCCGACCTGGGCCGCCAGCGCATCGCTGACGTAGTCGCCGTTGAGGTTCAGCGTGGCGATCACGCTGTACTCGGCCGGCCGCAACAGGATCTGCTGCAGGAATGCGTCGGCGATCGAATCCTTGATCACGATGTCCTTGCCGCTCTTCGGATTCTTGATCTTCATCCACGGGCCGCCGTCGATCTCGACGCCGCCGAATTCGGTCTTCGCCAGGCCATACGCCCAGTCGCGGAAGCCGCCCTCGGTGAACTTCATGATGTTGCCCTTGTGCACGATGGTGACGCTGGGCTTGTCATTGGCGATCGCGTACTGGATCGCCTTGCGCACCAGGCGCTCGGTGCCTTCGCGCGAGACCGGCTTGATGCCGATGCCCGACGTGTTCGGGAAGCGGATCTTCTTGACGCCCATCTCGTCCTGCAGGAACTTGATCAGCTTCTTTGCCTTGTCGCTCTCGGCTTCGAATTCGATGCCGGCGTAGATGTCTTCCGAGTTCTCGCGGAAGATCACCATGTTGGTCTTGTGCGGCTCCTTGACCGGGCTGGGGACGCCGTCGAAGTACTGGATCGGCCGCAGGCACACGTACAGGTCCAGCTCCTGGCGCAGCGCCACGTTGAGCGAGCGGATGCCGCCGCCGACCGGGGTGGTCAGCGGGCCCTTGATCGAGACCACGTAGTCGCGCACCGCGCTCAGGGTCTCCTCCGGCATCCAGACGTCGGGGCCGTAGACCTTGGTCGACTTCTCGCCGGCATAGACCTCCATCCAGTGGATTTTTTTCTTGCCGCCGTACGACTTGGCGACCGCCGCATCGACCACCTTGATCATCACCGGCGTGATGTCGACCCCGGTGCCGTCGCCTTCGATGAACGGGATGATCGGCTGGTCCGGCACCTTCAGCGACAGGTCGGCATTGACGGTGATCTTCTGGCCTTGGGCGGGCACTTTGATGTGCTGGTACATGGGGGTCGTCTCCGGGATGAAAAGAATGACGCTGCGGCGCGCGCCGCCGGCGAAGCCCGTCGATTCTAGCGGCGAATAAGGGACAACCCGCGCCTGGAGCGGCCTGGCTCACGCCTGGCGACCCCGCCTGTCAACCGCGACAGTGACTGCCGCGTTTCCGAATGAGTTGCCTGCGAGATGCAGGGAGCGCATTTCAAACTCAATCATCCTGAAAGACTGCCATGAACAAACTGCTTGCCGCCCTGCTGACCTCCCTGTTCGCCACCGCCTCGTTCGCCGCTGCGCACGCCGGCGCCCCGATGGCTGGCGCTTCGGCTGTGAAGGCCCCGATGGCCGGCGCTTCCGCCACCGTCAAGGTCGAGAAGAAGGAAATGAAGGCCGAAGCCAAAGCCGAGAAGAAGGTCGCCAAGGCCGACGCCAAGGTCGAAAAGAAGGATGCCAAGGCGGATGCCAAGTCCGAAAAGGCGGCAGTCGAAGCCAAGAAGGACAAGGCAGTCGCTGCCGCCGATGCCAAGAAAGACAAGGCAGTCGCCAACGCCAATGCCAAGGATGCCAAGGCCGACGCCAAGAAGTAATTCTCCGGCGCTCAGCAAAACCCGCCTCGGCGGGTTTTTTTATTTTCGTCACACCCGCACAATGCCATCCATGAACCACCTCACCTTTCTTCTCGCCGCGCTGGCGTGTTGCTCGGCGCTGGCGCAGGAACCGCAGATGAACCTGCCCCGGCTGAAGTTGTCCGCGGGCATGCACCAGATCGACGCCCAGGTTGCCCGCAGCAACGACGAGCGCGCCACCGGCCTGATGCATCGCAAGGAGATGCCGCAGCATGAAGGCATGCTGTTCATCTTCGAGGAGCCGACGCAGCAATGCTTCTGGATGAAGAACACGTTGCTGCCGCTCAGCGCCGCCTTTGTCGCCGACGACGGCACGGTGGTGAACATCGAGGACATGAAGCCCCAGACCCTCGAGTCGCATTGCTCGACCAGGCCGGTGCGCTATGTGCTGGAGATGA
This sequence comes from Ramlibacter sp., assembly GCA_026785815.1. Lineage (GTDB taxonomy): Bacteria > Pseudomonadota > Gammaproteobacteria > Burkholderiales > Burkholderiaceae_C > Ramlibacter. Next base: position 3,868 of record JAJAZH010000431.1, read on the forward strand.
ACCAGGGCTGGTTCGCGAAAAAAGGCGTCAAGCCCGGCGCCAGGCTGGCCGGGCTGCCGCAGCGGCCCCGATGAAAATAAGGGTCCCCGCGGACCCTTATTTTCCTTGCGGCGTCGCTCAGGCGCCGAAGTTGGACTGCGCGAAGTCCCAGTTGACCAGCTTGTCGAGGTAGGTCTCGACGAATTTCGGCCGCAGGTTGCGGTAATCGATGTAGTACGCGTGTTCCCACACGTCCACCGTCATCAGCGCCTTGTCGGCGGTGGTGAGCGGCGTGCCGGCGGCGCCGGTGTTCACGATGTCGACGCTGCCGTCCGCCTTCTTCACCAGCCAGGTCCAGCCGGAGCCGAAGTTGCCGACCGCGGACTTGACGAATGCTTCCTTGAAGGCGGCGTAGCTGCCCCACTTCTTGCTGATCGCCGCGGCCAGTGCGGCCTTGGGCTCGCCGCCGCCGTCCGGCTTCATGCAGTTCCAGAAGAAAGTGTGGTTCCAGACCTGGGCCGAGTTGTTGTAGATGCCACCCGAGGACTTCTTGATGATCTCCTCCAGCGTCATGCTCTCGAACTCGGTGCCTTTTTGCAGGTTGTTGAGGTTCACCACATAGGCGTTGTGGTGCTTGCCGTGGTGGTACTCCAGCGTTTCCTTCGAGTAATGCGGGGCCAGCGAATCGATCGGATACGGCAGCGGTGACAGGGTGTGTTCCATGGTCTTTCCTCGGGGTTATGGCTTTCCAAGGGAACTGATTCTAGGGACTAAATCAGGCGTTGCGGCGCGACAGTGAGATCAACCTCGCCGTCGGCGAGGGTGGCCCGCAACGCCTGGCCAGTGCGAGTCTGCGCTGCCAACGTCACGGCCACGCCATCGAGGTCGGTCAGCAGTGCGTAGCCGCGTTGCAGCACCAGCCGGGGGTTGAGCAAATCGAGCCGCAGGCGCTGACGCTCGAGCCCGTCGCCAGCGCGTCGCATCCGGTTGGAAAACGCAGCTGCCAGGGCAGCGTGGCGCGCCGGCAGCGCTCCCTGCGACGACTGCATGCGCGCCGAAACGCCGTAGCGCAGACGTTGGGCCAGCCGTTCGGCCCGCATCTGTTGCGCTCCGATCCGCGCCGATGGCCGTCCCAGCCGGGCCGCAGCGCCGTCGATGCGCTGCAGTTCGATGTCCAGCCGCCGCAGCGCCACCCGACCCAGCTGGCGGGCAGCCTGGTCCAGGCCGGCCAGCCATTCCGATCGCGCCGTGGCCGCGAGTTCGGCAGCGGCAGTGGGAGTCGGCGCCCGCAGGTCGGCGACGAAGTCGGCGATGGTGAAGTCGGTTTCGTGGCCGACGCCGCTGACCAGCGGCACCGGGCTGCGCGCAATGGTCCGGGCCAGCTGCTCGTCGTTGAAGGCCCACAGGTCCTCGATCGACCCGCCGCCCCGCACCAGCAGGATCACATCCAGCTTCCCGGCCGCGGCCAACTGGTACAGCCCTTCCAGCGCCCGCACCAGGTCGCCCGGCGCCTGCGCGCCCTGCACCGCCGCGGGCGCCAGCAGCACCGGAATGTGCGGCACCCGGCGCGTCAGGCAGGTGACCACGTCGTGCAGCGCGGCGGCGCCGCTCGAGGTGACCAGGCCGATGCCGCGAGGCAGCGCCGGCAACGGCCGCTTGCGAGCCGTCTCGAACAGACCTTCGGCTTCCAGCTTCGCCTTCAGCCGCAGGAACTGCTCGAACCACGCGCCCTGCCCGGCCCGGCTCAGGCTCTCCACGATCAGCTGAAGGTCGCCGCGCGGGCCGTAAACGTCCAGCCGACCCAGGACTTCCACGCTGTCGCCGTCCTTGGGGGAGAAATCCAGCAACCCGGCCGCCCGGCGGAACATGGCGCAGCGGATCTGCCCGTCCGCGTCCTTCAGCGAGAAGTAGCAATGACCGCTGGGTGCCCGCGAAAAGCCCGAAACCTCGCCGCGAACCGCGACCGGGTTGAAGCGCGCTTCCAGGGCGTCAGCAATGGCGCGGCACAAGGCCCCGACCTGCCAGCTGCGCGGCGCCATGGCTGGGTTGTTGGCGCCGGCCATCAACAGATCCGGGCCTTCCCGGCGGGTTGTCGCGGCCAGATAGTCCACAGATGCGCCCGAGCCAAGGGTTTTGGAGCGGAACTCCGGGGAAATGCCCATTTCGTCGAGCAAGTCATTGAATTCATTGATCTTTTTCCTGCTCAATTTGTCATCGATCTGTCACGGTGACGGATTGGTGCGGGTTGGCGGGGCATCGGGGGGTACTTCTACACAAAGTTATCCACAACTTCTGTGGGCCTCGTCCTACGCGGAGTCGATTTGCTTTTGTGACCGCCTGGCCGGGGCGGAACGCGACCGGCACGTAGAAAAGGCAGCTTTGTCGGTGCGCCATAATCGTCGCTCTACAACGCCACTCGCGCGGAGACTCCTCATTGCTTTCGATCATACAAGCCGCAGGCTGGCCGATCTGGCCGCTGGTTGCCTGCTCCATCCTGGCGCTCGCCCTCGTCATCGAACGATTCATCAGCCTCAAAACCGCCAAAATTGCCCCGCCCAAGCTGCTCGACGAGGCGCTGGCAGTCTCCCGTTCCAGCGTCCCGGCGCCTGACGTGGTGCGACAGCTGGAACAGAACTCGGCGCTCGGCGAGGTGCTTGCGAGCGGCTTCCGCGCCCTCAATTCGGACCCGCGTTGCAGCGATGTCGACCTGCGCGCCACCATGGAGAGCACCGGGCGGGCCGTCGCCCACCGGCTGGAGCGCTACCTGAGCGCGCTGGCCACCATCGCATCGGCGGCGCCCCTGCTGGGCCTGCTCGGGACGGTGATTGGCATGATCGAGATTTTCGGCTCGCAGAGCGGCACCGGCGGCGCGGCCACGGGCAACCCGGCCCAGCTGGCGCACGGCATCTCTATCGCTTTGTACAACACGGCTTTCGGCCTGATCGTCGCCATTCCGTCGCTGATTTTCTGGCGCTATTTCCGCGGCCGCGTGGACGGGTACCTGCTGACCCTGGAGCTGTCGGCCGAGCGCTTCGTGCGCCACCTCAACCAGCTGCGCAAGTAAACCGCGATGAATTTCAGACCGCGGGTGAAAGAGGAGCCGGAGATCAACCTGATCCCGTTCATCGACGTGCTGCTGGTGGTGCTGATCTTCCTGATGCTGTCCACCACCTACAGCAAGTTCACCGAGCTGCCGCTGCGGCTGCCGGTGGCCGATGCCGACGCCCAGCGCGACTACCCGAAGGAAGTGATCGTCGCGGTCAGCAGCGACGGCAAGTACACGGTCAACCGGACCCCGGTGACCGGCCGCAGCGTCGAAGCGGTCAGCGCGGCGCTGCTGGACGGCGCCAAGGCCGGCAAGGACAGCGTCGTCATCATCAGCGCCGACGCCACGGCGGCGCACCAGTCGGTCATCACCGTGATGGAGGCGGCGCGCCGCGCCGGCCTGAGCCAGATCACGTTCGCCACCCAGCCGTCGGCCCAGGCCGGCAAACGCTGACATGCGCCAGGCGCTGCAGCGGGCCTGGCTGCGCCGTGGTCTGCTGGCGTGCCTGCTGTGGCCGCTGTCCCTGATTTACCGCGCCCTGGTGGCACTGCGCCGCGGTCTGTACCTTAGTGGCCGCCTGCGCAGCCAGCGCCTGCCGGTGCCGGTGCTGGTGGTGGGCAATGTCGTGGCTGGCGGTGCCGGCAAGACGCCGGTGCTGCTGGCGCTGCTGGAGCACCTGCGCGCGCGCGGCATCCGCGCCGGCGTGATCTCGCGCGGTTACGGGCGCAAGTCGCGGGCCTGCCTGGAGGTCACTCACGACAGCCTGCCGGAGCAGGTCGGCGACGAGCCGATGCTGATCCAGCGCGCCGCTGCCGTGCCCGTGTTCGTGGCGGGCAACCGGGTGCAGGCCGGCCACGCCCTGCTGGCGGCGCATCCCGAAGTGCAGGTGATCGTCTGCGACGACGGGCTGCAACACCTGGCGCTGCAGCGCGACATCGAGATCTGCGTGTTCGATGCGCGTGGCATCGGCAATGGCTGGCTGCTGCCGGCAGGGCCGCTGCGCGAACCCTGGCTGCGGGACGTGGATTTCGTGCTGGCCGACAAGGCGTTCGACGGCTCGGGCAGCCGCAGCTTCAGCGTGGAGCGCGACCTGGCGCCGCTGGTCTGCAACAGCGCGGGCGAGCGGGTGACTCTGGCATCGCTGATCGGCCAGCCGTTGCTGGCGGTGGCCGGCATCGCCAATCCGGCCTTGTTCTTTGCCATGCTGCGCGACCGCGGACTGACGCTGGATTGCACCTTCGCGCTGCCGGACCACTACGACTTCGGCGGCGCCCCGCTGCCGCTCGAGCCGCAGCTGACCGTGGTCTGCACCGAGAAGGATGCGGTGAAGCTGTGGCGCACCCGGGCCGACGCCTGGGCCGTGCCGCTGCTGGTGCGAATCCAGCCCGAGTTCTGGCCGGCGTTCGACCGGCGCCTGGACGCAAAGCTATCATCGACGCATGGATCCGAAACTGCTTGAACTGCTGGTGTGCCCTGTGACCAAAGGCTTCCTCGACTACGACCGCCAGCGCCAGGAACTGCTGTCGCGCAGCGCCCGCCTGGCCTATCCGGTCCGCGACGGCATTCCGATCCTGCTGGAAGAGCAGGCCCGCACGCTCAGCGACGCCGAACTCGAACAGCTGCCGGCGCGCACGCCACTGGTCTGAGCGGGCCCTGACGATGGGCTACACCGTCCTGATTCCGGCGCGGCTGGCCTCGACCCGCCTGCCCGACAAGCCACTGGCCGACATCGCCGGCACACCGATGGTGGTGCGGGTCGCGCAGCGCGCGCTCCAGTCGGCCGCCGCGCGGGTGGTGGTGGCGGCCGACAGCGATGCCATCGTGCAGGCTTGCCGCGCCCACGGGGTCGAAGCGGTGTTGACGCGCGCCGACCATTCGTCCGGAAGCGACCGCCTGGCGCAGGCCAGCCGCCTGCTCGGGCTGGCGCCGCAAGAGGTGGTGGTGAACGTCCAGGGCGATGAGCCGCTGATCGCGCCGGCGTTGATCGACGCGGTCGCCGCGCTGCTCGAAGAGCGGCCCGAAGCCAGCATGAGCACCGCCGCGCACGCCATCGAAACGGTCGCCGAGTTCGCCAATCCCAACGTGGTCAAGGTGGTGCTCGACGCCAGCGGCATGGCGCTGTATTTCAGCCGCGCCAGCATCCCGTTTCGGCGCGACGGTGCTGGCGCCGGCGACGCTTCGCAACTGCCGCACCCTGCGCCGCTGCGCCACGTCGGCATCTACGGCTACCGCGTAGCGTTTCTGCAGCGGTTCCCCAGCCTGGCCCAGGCGCCGATCGAAATTTGTGAAGCCCTGGAGCAACTGCGCGCGCTCTGGCACGGCCACCGGATCGCGGTCCATGTGACCGCCGACGCGCCCGGTCCGGGGGTCGATACGCCGGCCGATCTGGAGCGCGTCCGCCGCCTGTTCTAGGCGCCTGCACGCGGGCTCGCGGCGTCAGTTGCGCAAGACCCGCGTGCTATTCTCTGAATTCAATGAGCGCAGCGTCCAGGGGGGCGTTCCCCAGGCCAGCAAGCTGCCGATCGCAACCGTTCCGAGGAGATCCATGAGACTGATTTTGTTGGGCGCGCCCGGCGCTGGCAAAGGGACGCAAGCGACCTTCATCTGCCAGAAGTACGGCATCCCGCAGATCTCGACCGGCGACATGTTGCGCGCGGCGGTCAAGGCCGGCACGCCGCTCGGCATCGCGGCCAAAAAGGTCATGGATTCCGGTGCGCTGGTCGGCGACGACATCATCATCGGACTGGTCAAGGAGCGGCTGGCGCAGCCCGATTGCGCGCGCGGGTTCCTGTTCGACGGTTTCCCCCGCACCATTCCCCAGGCCGATGCGATGAAGGCGGCCGGGGTCAAGCTCGATCACGTGCTGGAGATCGATGTGCCGTTCGAGGCCATCGTCGAGCGCATGGGTGGTCGCCGCTCGCATCCGGCCTCCGGCCGCACCTACCACCTCAAGTTCAACCCGCCCAAGGCCGATGGCAAGGACGACGTGACCGGCGAGCCGCTGATCCAGCGCGAAGACGACCGCGAGGAAACCGTCAACAAGCGGCTCGCTGTCTACGCCGCGCAGACCCGACCGCTGGTGGAGTACTACTCTCAATGGTCAAAGGCGGACCCGGTCAACGGACCGAAGTACCACCGGATCAGTGGCACCGGAAGCGTCGAGGAAATCACCCAGCGCGCGCTGGGCGCACTGCAGGGCTGACGGTCCTCAGGCTGGGCTGGAGCGCAGCGCATAGACCTTGCCGTCGAGGAACAGGTACTCGACCCGCAGCACCGCCTCGCCCACTTCACCCTTGAGCGTGAAACCCAGCAGCGAGACATTGGCGCCGGGCCGGATCGGCGCCACCTTCCACGCTTCCATGCGGGTCAGCGGCGCCAGCTCGATCTCCCACGTGCGGTCCTTGCGGGTCGGCAACTGGGCCCGTGACAGCATCGCCTTGCCGTCGACTGGCGCGCTTTGCGGCGGCAGCGCGCGCGAGGCCAGGTCGGCCGGCAGCCGCAGGCCAGGCGCCAGCTCGATGTCGAGTTCGGCATGCGGGTTCTGCCAGCGCACCGACGTCACCCGGCCTTCCAGGTAGATCGGCCGTTCCTGGTCGAAACTGCTCCAGCCGTGATGGGCCCGGGCCGAGAGCGCCGGCAGCGCCAGCGCGGCGCCGAGAATCGTGCGTCGTTTCATCGTGACTCCTTCAAGGGTTAGCGGTAAGCGATCCAGCGTCCGCAGGCCAGCACGCCCAGCCAGACCCCGGTCGACAGCAGCATCAGCAGCTTGGCGGTCCGGTCCAGCCGCTGCAGCGAGCCGCGCGCATGGAACCACGCGGCAGTACAGCCTGCCACCAATAACAACAGCATTTTGAGGGTGAAAGCGCGATTGGCGAGCAGTTCTGCCGGCTGGGTCGAGAACATCAGCAGTCCCGATGCAGCCGCGAGGCCAAAGCCGGTTGCCGCCACGCCCAGGCTCAGCCGCGCGAGGTCCGCCACCGGCAGGGCAGCGCCGCGGCCGAAGACCCGCAGCTCGAGCAGCACCAGGTTGCCAAGCAACAGGCCGATGCCCGCGATGTGGATCATCTCGAGTACCGGGTAGGCCCAGGCGTGGGATTGCAGGGCAGTGAACATCAGCGCATCAGGTCGAGCTGCAGCGCGATCCGCGCCTTGACCGGTGACAGGCCGGCGGCCGGCTCGAAGCAGTCCTCTGGTGGACCGAGCACGACGCCGCCGGCGCAGCGGCTGGCGCGCACCACCCGGACGCCCTGCGCTTGAGCCGCCTTCAAGGCTGCGTCGAGAGCCCGATGAATCGTCCCGTTGCCCGTGCCCGCGACCACCAGTCCACGCACGCCCTGCGCGACCAGGCCCTCGACCAGGCGGGAACTCGCGCCGGCATGGCTGGTGACGATCTCCACCTGCGGCCAGCCGCCCCCTTGGGCGATCGACGCCAACGCCGGATGAACTGGCCCCGCAGCCGGCCAGCCGCGGTGCAGGCGCAACCGGCCCTCCTCGACCTGGCCGATCGGCCCGGAATCATCCGAGCTGAACGCGTCCAGGCGGTAGCTGTGGTGCTTGCGAACATCGACCGCGCCGTGAATCGCTCCAGCGCAGACCGCGACCACACCCGCCGCCCCCGGCCAGAGCGCCACCGTCACCGCGTCGACGATGTTCTGCGGCCCGTCGGCCTGCAGCGACGTGGCGGGACGCATGGCGCAAGTCAGCACCACCGGTTTCGCCGGCGCCAGCAACGCGTGGAGCAGGTACGCGGTCTCCTCCAGCGTGTCGGTGCCGTGGGTGACCACCAGGCCCTGCACGTCGTCCTGCGCCAGCCAGTGGGCGCAGCGCAGCGCCAGCCGGGACCAGAGCGCTTGGTCCATGTCCTTGCTGTCGACCTGTGCCACCTGTTCGCTGGCCAACGGCAACCCATGCAGCGCTGGAATCGCCGCCAGCAACTGCTCGATCCCGAGCTGGGCGGCGCTGTAGCTGAGGTTGTCGGTGCTGCTCTCCGACCTGCCAGCCAGCGTGCCGCCGGTGCCCAGCACCACAATTTTTCTGCGGTTCACTTGCCAACCTTCAAAAACTGGTTAAAAATACAGTCACTGGATATTAAGACAGCCCGCGCCACCTTCAGGAGCCGCACGATGATCGAAACTCCCAAACTGACGGCCCGTCAACAGCAGATTCTGGACCTGATCCAGAGTGCCATCGCGCGCACCGGTGCACCGCCGACGCGGGCCGAGATCGCGGCGGAGCTGGGATTCAAGTCGGCCAACGCGGCCGAGGAGCATCTGCAGGCGCTGGCGCGCAA